>NZ_RBLT01000031.1:0-43201 GCF_003989315.1 Microbacterium sp. HSID17254 | reverse complement strand
TCGGCGGCCATAGCGTGAGGGAAACGCCCGGTCACATTCCGAACCCGGAAGCTAAGCCTCACAGCGCCGATGGTACTGCAGGGGGGACCCTGTGGGAGAGTAGGACACCGCCGGACTCCTTTTAGTCGAAATGGCCACCCATCGTTGGGTGGCCATTTTGCGTTTACAGCACGAAGAGAACAGGGAGCACCATGCCGGAAGAGGAAGAGCGCCGTCCACGTCGCAACGACGACAGGAACCAGCGCAACGATCGTCCTTCCGGAGGTCGCCCCGTCTACCGCGACGGCGCATCTCGCTCCGGCGACCGCGGCCCGCGTCGTGAGGGTGGCTACAACCGTGACGGTGCCCCGCGTCGCGAAGGTGGCTACAGCCGTGATGGTGGTGCGCCGCGTCGTGAGGGCGGCTACAACCGCGATGGTGGTGCGCCTCGTCGCGAGGGCGGCTACAACAACCGTGACGGTGCTGCCCCCCGCCGTGAAGGCAGCTACAACCGCGATGGTGGTGCGCCTCGTCGCGAAGGCGGCTACAACAACCGTGACGGCGCCCCGCGTCGCGAAGGCGGTTACAACCGCGATGGTGCTCCGCGTCGTGAGGGCGGTTACAACCGCGATGGTGCTCCGCGTCGTGAGGGTGGCTACAACCGTGACGGTGGTGCTCCTCGTCGCGAAGGCGGCTACAACCGTGACGGTGGTGCGCCTCGTCGCGAAGGCGGCTACAACAACCGTGACGGCGCCCCGCGTCGCGAAGGTGGTTACAACCGCGATGGTGCGCCCCGTCGTGAGGGCGGCTACAACCGTGACGGTGGTGCCCCTCGTCGCGAGGGTGGCTATAACCGTAACGGTGGTGCCCCTCGTCGCGAGGGTGGCTACAACCGTGACGGTGGTGCCCCTCGTCGTGAGGGCGGCTACAACCGTGACGGTGGTGCGCCCCGTCGTGAGGGTGGCTACAACCGTGACGGTGGTGCCCCTCGCCGCGAGGGTGGTTACAACCGCGACGGTGGTGCGCCCCGTCGCGAGGGTGGCTACAACCGGGACAGCGCTCCGCGTCGCGAAGGCGGCTACAACCGTGACTCCGGTCCTCGTCGCGAGGGCGGCTACAACCGTGACTCCGCTCCGCGTCGCGAGGGCGGGTTCGAGCGTGAGCGGGGGAGTGACCGGTCGCGGCCCTTCCCGCAGCGCGGCGGGGCTGGGCGGGAGCGTCCGGCCAACGCGGCGAACGAGCGTCCGCGCTTCGACGAGCCCCGCGTCCCGGACGAGGTCACCGCGCGCGACCTGCACCCGTCCGCGCGCAACGAGCTGAAGACGCTGAGCAAAGAGAACGCCGAGTTCGTCGCTCGTCACCTGGCGATGGCCTCCCGGCTGATCGACGAGGACCCCGCTCTGGCGCACGAGCATGCGCTGGCGGCGTCGCGTCGTGCCGGCCGGATCGCGATCGTCCGCGAGACCCTCGGCATCACCGCCTATGCGACCGGCGACTTCGCCTTGGCGCTGCGCGAGCTGCGTACCTACCGCCGGATCTCCGGCAAGGATGACCAGATCGCCCTCATGGTCGACAGCGAGCGCGGTATCGGGCGCCCCGACCGCGCCCTCGAGACCGGTCGGGCGGTGGACCGATCAGCTCTGACCACGCCCGTGCGAGTCGCCCTGGCTATCGCGATGTCGGGTGCCCGGCTCGACCAGGGAGACCTCGAGCTGGCGCTCGGAGAGCTCGAGATCCCGGAGCTGGACCCGGACCGCGCATTCGAGTGGAGCCCCGCGCTGTTCGCCGCGCGCGCCGCCGTCCTGGAGGACCTCGGGCGTACGGACGAAGCCGAGTTCTGGGCGCGTCGTGCCGAGGTCGCCGCCGAGGCTCTCGGTGTCGACGAGGCCGGCGACGAAGAGCTCTACGTGGAGGACGGCCTCATCGAGGACGGGTTCTCCGACGACGAGTTCTCCGACGTTGATGTCGCTTCTGTCGAGGACGAGGACGCGACCGAAGCCGACGACGCGACCGAAGCCGAGGACGCGACCGAAGCCGACGACGCGGCCGAAGCTCCCGACACGACCGAGGCCCCCGAGCCCGCGGAGCCGTCCATCGAGGACGAGGTGCGCGAGCTGCTCGGCGAGGACGACGAAACGGACGACGACGAGACGGAGGACGACTCGCCCTCCGCGTCCGAGAAGCCGGAGGCGTAGTGGGGCTCTTCACAGCGAAGGCGCGGAAGCGGCCGGCGGGTCGCACGCCGCTCGAAGGCGTTGACACCGTCCTCGCCGACCTCGACGGCGTGGTCTATGCCGGTCCCGGCGCTCTGCCGCATGCGGTGGAGAGCCTGAACGCGGCGGCGCACGCGGTGCGTCTCGGCTACATCACGAACAACGCCTCGCGCACCGACGCCTCGGTGGCCGCGCACCTCACGAGTCTCGGGCTCGACGTGGCTCCGCAGGACGTCGTCACGAGCCCGCAGGCGGCGATGCGTCTGCTGTCCGGGATCGTGCCGGCGCCGGCGACGATCCTCGTGGTGGGCGGCGACGGCCTCGTCGACGAGGTGCAGAAGGCCGGGTACACGGTCACGCGCAGCGCCGAGGACGCGCCGCAGGCCGTGGTCCAGGGCTTCGCGCCCGAGGTCGCCTGGACCGACCTCGCCGAAGCGGCGTTCGCCCTCAAGGTCCCCGAGGACGAGGGCGGCATCCCGTGGATCGCCACGAACACCGACTGGACGATCCCGCGCGAGCGGGGCGTCGCCCCGGGGAACGGCACTCTCGTGTCCGCCGTGCACACCGCGATCGGTCGGCTGGCGACGGTGGCGGGCAAGCCGGAGACCCCGATCTTCGAGGAGGCGCTCGCCCGTTTCGGCGCGGCGAAAGCGCTCTTCATCGGTGACCGCCTCGACACCGACATCATGGGTGCCAGCCGTGCGGGCATCGAGTCCGCCCTGGTGCTGACCGGTATCGACCGTCCCAAGCACGTCCTCGCCGCGCCCGAAGGATCGCGCCCGACCTATATCCTCGGCGACCTGCGCGGTCTGCACGAGCCGTACCCCGAGCCCACCGTGACCGACGGCGTGTTCGACGTGAACGGTGCCGCCGTCCGCGTCCGGGGCGCAGACGTCGAGATCGTCGCCGAGTCCGGCGACCAGCTCGACCTGCTCCGTGCGGGCGCCGCCGCGATCTGGGCGTCC
Organism: Microbacterium sp. HSID17254; assembly: GCF_003989315.1. Taxonomy (NCBI): domain Bacteria; kingdom Bacillati; phylum Actinomycetota; class Actinomycetes; order Micrococcales; family Microbacteriaceae; genus Microbacterium; species Microbacterium sp. HSID17254. The sequence goes on along the minus strand of NZ_RBLT01000031.1, from coordinate 40,044 downwards.
GGGACGCCGGTGTTCGTCCTCCGGGTTCCGGAACGGCTGTACGCGGACCCGTTCCACCGCCCCTGAGCCACGCGTGGCGCCGCCGCCCGTCGGCGGTGCCGCGTACAGTGGAAGCGTGAGCGATGAGACGACGACCAGCGCGCCGACGGACGGCCTGTGGAGTCGTCTGCGCCTGATCGAAGGGCAGCCGCTCGCCGCACGCGCGGACGCGTACTCGGCCCTGCACGACGATCTCTCGCGACGACTCGAGAGCGGATCCCGGCACGACCTGCGGGAGACCCCGGGACCACGATGACGCGACTCGACGCCGCCCTCGCCGCCCGAGGACTCGCCCGTTCGCGCACGCATGCCGCCACCCTCATCGCCGACGGCCTCGTGAGCGTCGACGGCCGTCCGGTCGTGAAGGCCTCGACCGCGGTCAGCGACGACAACACCATCACGGTCGCCGGCGCCGACCACTACGTCAGCCGCGCGGCGCACAAGCTCGTCGCCGGGCTCGACGGCTTCGGCATCCCGGTGCAGGGACGCCTCGCGCTCGACATGGGGGCCTCGACCGGCGGTTTCACGCAGGTGCTGCGGGAACGCGGCGCGCGCCGTGTCCTCGCCGTGGATGTCGGCCACGGTCAGCTCGCCCCCGCGGTCGCCGCCGACCCCGGCGTCATCGCCGTCGAGGGCTTCAACGTGCGGCACATGACGCGTGACAGCCTCACCGCAGCGACGGGGGAGTCCACGTCGCCCGACCTGGTGGTGGGCGACCTCTCCTTCATCTCGCTCGAGCTCGTGCTGCCCGCGGTGGTCGCCGTGGCCGCGCCGGGCGCCGACGTGCTGCTGCTGGTCAAGCCGCAGTTCGAGGTCGGGAGGACCGCGGTGCGCGGCGGCCTCGTCACCGACCCCGCCACCCGGGCCGATGCCGTCGCCCGCGTGGTGTGGAGCGCGTGGGACGCCGGGATGGGGATGGCGGGGCTCGTCTCCTCCCCGATCCTCGGGACCCACGGCAATGCGGAGTATCTCGTGCACCTCGTGCCGGGCGGCGGCAGCAATCCGACAGAATGGATGGACACCATCAACCGGCTGGCAGGGGGACGATGAACGAGCGCAGGATCCTGGTCGTCGCCCACGCGGGTCGCGTCGACACCGTCGCGGCCGCCCGTCGGGTGATCGACGCCCTCCGCGGTGCGGGGGTCCGTCCCGTCCTGGCAGCCGACGACCATGCCGAGCTCGCCGCAGTCGATGCGTTCTTCGCGGACGTCGAGGTGCTGGACGCCTCCGGACCGGTGACGCTCGAGCTCGCGATCGTCCTCGGGGGCGATGGCACGATCCTCCGCGCGGCAGAGCTCGTCCGTGACAGCGGCGCTCCGGTGCTCGGCATCAACATGGGTCACGTCGGCTTCCTCGCGGAGATCGACCGGGACGACATGGACGACGCGATGCGCCGCGTCATCGCCCGCGACTACGAGGTCGAGGAGCGCCTGGCACTGTCGGTGCGCGTGAAGGACGCCTCGGGCGACGTCGTCTTCGAGACCTGGGCCCTGAACGAGGCGACCGTCGAGAAGGCGAGCCGCGAGCGCATGATCGAGGTGGTGCTCGAGATCGACGGGCGCCCGCTGTCGAGCTTCGGCTGCGACGGCATGGTCATCTCCACCCCGACCGGCTCGACCGCCTACAACTTCTCCGCCGGCGGCCCGGTCATCTGGCCGACGGTCGAGGCCATCGCGGTGGTCCCGCTGTCGGCGCACGCGCTCTTCGCGAAGCCGCTCGTGGTGAGCCCCGAGGCGGCCGTGGCGATCGAGATGCTGGAGCGGACGGATGGCTCCGGCATCCTCTGGTGCGACGGCCGTCGTTCCCACGACCTTCCGCCGGGAGCCCGCGTCGTGGTGCGTCGCTCGTCGCGCCCGGTCCGCCTCGCGCGTCTGCACCCCACGGCGTTCACGAACCGTCTCGTGCGGAAGTTCCAGCTGCCCGTCGAAGGATGGCGCGGACAGGAGCGGAGGAGCGACGCATGATCGAGGAGATGCGCATGCAGGGGCTCGGCGTGATCGCCGACGCCGTCCTGCCGCTCGGGCCCGGCTTCACGGCCATCACCGGAGAGACGGGCGCGGGTAAGACCATGGTCGTCACCGGGCTCGGGCTGCTCCTCGGCCAGCGCGCCGACTCGGGCGCCGTGCGCAAGGGAGCCGCGCAGGCCTCGGTGGCCGGGGTGTGGATCGTGCCCGAGAAGGGCGAGGTCGCCGACATCGTGGCCGAGGCCGGGGGAGAGCTGGAGCCGGCCGGTGCCGGCACCGCTGAGCTCTATGTCTCGCGCACCCTCAGTGCCGAGGGCCGCAGTCGCGCGAGCGTCGGTGGGCGGGCCGCGCCGGCAGGGGTGCTGTCCTCGCTCGCGGACGAGCTCATCGTCGTGCACGGACAGTCCGAGCAGCTGCGGCTGCGCTCGGCCGCCGCGCAGCGCGACGCCCTCGACCGCTTCGGCGGCGAACCGATCGCCCGGGCGCTGGAGGAGTACCAGGCCGCGTTCGAGCGCTGGCGAACGCTCGACGCCGAGATCATCGACATCACCGCGAACCGTGACCGGCGTGCCGAGGAGGCCGCCCGGCTGCGGGAGGACCTCGCCCTGATCGAGGCGACCGCCCCCGAGGAGGGCGAGGACGAGGAGCTGACGGCTCGTGCCGAGCGCCTCGCGAACGCGGAGGAACTCCGCGTCGCCGCCGCCCTGGCCCACGGAGCCCTCTCGAACGAGGAGGGCGAGCCCGATGCCTCGGCGCTGGTCGCGGAAGCGCGCCGAGCGATCGAGCGCGTGTCCGACCCGAAGCTCGCGGAAGTCGCGGAGACCCTGGCCGACATCGGCTACCGCATTGCCGACGCCGCCGGTGTGCTCTCCGGCTTCCTCGCCGACCTCGACGAGTCCGGTCCGCACGAGCTGGCCGCCGTCGAGGAGCGCCGGGCCGCGCTCGGCGTCCTCATCCGTCAGCACGGCTCGCTGGCCGAGGCCCTGGCGCTGTGGCAGACCGGATCCGCGCGGCTGGCCGAACTCGACGACGACGGAGAGCGCCTGGAACGCCTCACCGCTGAGCGCGACGCGGCCAGGACGGAACTCGACGCCCGGGCCGACGCTCTCACCGCGGCCCGGAGCGAGGCAGCCGGCCGACTCGGCGAGGCCGTGACCGCCGAGCTGCACGCGCTGGCGATGCCGGACGCGCGCCTGGAGGTCTCTGTGGCCCCGGGGGCCGAGAGCACCCACGGCCGCGACGACGTCGCCATCCTGCTCGCCCCGCATCCCGGCGCCGAACCCCGCTCGGTCGCCAAGGGCGCCTCCGGCGGCGAGCTGTCGCGGGTGATGCTCGCGATCGAGGTCGTCATCGCGGCGACCGATCCCGTGCCCACCTTCGTGTTCGACGAGGTCGACGCGGGCATCGGCGGCGCGGCGGCGATCGAGGTGGGTCGGCGACTCGCCCGACTCGCCGAGAAGTCGCAGGTGATCGCCGTCACCCATCTCGCGCAGGTCGCCGCCTTCGCGAACAACCATCTCACCGTCGTGAAATCGCACGACGGCGCCGTCACCGCGTCCAGCGTGCGGCGGCTCGACGGGGAGGAGCGCGAGGCCGAGATGGCCCGTCTGCTCTCCGGACTCGCGGATTCCGATGCCGCACTCACCCACGCCCGCGAGCTTCTCAGCCTCGGCGTCTGAATGAACTGTTAGGATAGAAGCCCGTGATGAACTCTTCTTCTGCGGGGCCCAAGAACGACACGACCAAGCACATCTTCGTGACTGGTGGTGTCGTTTCGTCTTTGGGCAAGGGGCTCACCGCGGCCAGCCTGGGCAACCTCCTGACCGCTCGCGGACTCCGCGTGGTCATGCAGAAGCTCGACCCGTATCTGAACGTCGATCCGGGCACCATGAACCCGTTCCAGCACGGCGAGGTGTTCGTCACCGACGACGGTGCGGAGACCGACCTCGACATCGGCCACTACGAGCGCTTCCTCGACATCAACCTGTCCGAGGCGGCCAACGTCACGACCGGTCAGATCTACTCGCAGGTGATCGCCCGCGAGCGTCGCGGCGAGTATCTCGGCGACACCGTGCAGGTCATCCCGCACATCACCGACGAGATCAAGCGCCGCATGCGGCTGCAGGCCACCGAGGACCCGCGTCCCGACGTGATCATCACCGAGGTCGGCGGCACCGTCGGCGACATCGAGTCGCAGCCGTTCCTCGAGTCGGCCCGCCAGCTGCGTCACGAGCTCGGCCGCGACAGCGTGTTCTTCGTGCACGTCTCGCTCGTGCCGTTCATGGGCGCGTCCGGCGAGCAGAAGACCAAGCCGACCCAGCACTCGGTCGCCGCGCTCCGTCAGGTCGGCATCCAGCCCGACGCCCTCGTGCTCCGCAGCGACCGCCCGGTGAGCGCGAGCAACCGCAACAAGATCGCTCTGATGTGCGACGTCGACGTCGAAGGCGTCATCAACACCGTCGACCTGCCGAGCATCTACGACATCCCGTCGACCCTCAACGAGCAGGGCCTCGACTCCTACATCGTGCGCCGCCTCGGCCTCGACCAGAAGGCGGACGACGTCGACTGGACGCGCTGGAACAAGGTGCTGCACGCGGTGCACAACCCGAAGCACGAGGTCACGATCGGCCTCGTCGGCAAGTACATCGACCTTCCGGACGCCTACCTGTCCGTGACGGAGGCCCTCAAGGCGGGCGGCTTCGCGCAGGAGACCAAGGTCAACATCCGCTGGATCCCGTCCGACCTCTGCGAGACGCCGGAGGGCGCGCAGGAGCAGCTGGCCGAGCTGGACGGCATCTGCGTCCCCGGAGGCTTCGGCATCCGCGGCATCGAGGGCAAGCTGGGTGCGCTGAAGTTCGCCCGCGAGCAGGGCATCCCGACCCTCGGCCTCTGCCTCGGTCTGCAGTGCATGGTCATCGAGTACGCCCGCGACGTGGCCGGGATCGCCGGAGCCTCGTCCAGCGAGTTCGACCCGGACACCGCGGAGCCCGTCATCGCGACCATGGCCGAGCAGATCGAGATCCTCGACGGCGGCGACCTGGGCGGCACCATGCGCCTCGGCCTCTACCAGGCGGCCCTCGCGGAGGGCTCGCTGGCGCGCGAGGTCTACGGCGCCGCCGAGGTGTCCGAGCGTCACCGTCACCGCTACGAGGTCAACAACGCCTACCGCGATCGCCTGTCCGAGGCCGGTCTGGTGTTCTCGGGCCTCAACCCGGAACTCGACCTCGTCGAGTACGTCGAGCTGCCGCGCGACGTGCACCCGTATTACATCGCCACCCAGGCGCACCCGGAGCTGCGCTCGCGTCCGACCGACCCGCACCCGCTGTTCCGCGGGCTCGTCGGCGCGGCCATCGCCCGCCACCGCGCGAGCGAGCTGTTCGACGTGCCCGTCGATGAGTGAGTCGGAGGCGACGGCCGTCGCGGAGCCGCTGCGCGACGAGCCCTTCGAGCCGGAGGTCGTGAGCAGCGACCTCGTCTACGAGGGGCGCGTCTGGGACGTGCGCTCCGACCGGGTCCGCTACGGCGAGGGCGAGATCGTGCGACAGTACGTCGCCCACCCCGGGGCCGTCGCGATCCTCGCGCTGGACGACGAGGGACGGGTGCTGCTCATCCAGCAATACCGTCACCCGATCCGCCACCGCGACTGGGAGCTGCCGGCCGGCCTCCTCGATATCGCGGGGGAGGAGCCGTTGGCGGCCGCCCGACGCGAGCTCGCGGAGGAGGCCGACCTCGTCGCCGCGCACTGGGAGCCCCTGGTGTCGTCGTGGACCACGCCGGGAGGCAACGACGAGCTCATCCAGGTGTTCCTCGCGACGGGGCTCACCGCCGCCGCGGCCGCGCACGCCCGCGAAGACGAGGAGGCGGACATCCGCCTCGCCTGGCTTCCCCTCGAGGAGGCGATCGCCGGAGTCCTGGCGGGACGCCTGCGCAACGGCATCCTCGCGCTCGGCGTGCTGGCGACCGCGCAGAGGCTGCGCGACCGGAGCTGAGCATGCAGCTCGATCGCGCCCTCGACGCGTATCTGCGTCACGTCACGATCGAGCGCGGGCTCAGCGCGCACACGGTCGGCGCCTACCGGCGGGACCTCGAGGGCTACCGGGACTGGCTCACGGCGGAGGGGATCGACGACACGGCGGACATCACGCCCGCCGTCATCGACCGCTTCGTCGCCGACCGCGCCTCGGCGGAGCCGCCCCCGGCCGCGACGAGTCTGGCGCGCCTGCAGTCCTCGGTGCGCGGCTGGCACCGGTTCCTCGCCCGTGAGGGCATCGAGGCGGACGATCCGACCGGACGGCTCCGCCCGCCGAAGACCCCGCGGCGGCTGCCGAAAGCCCTCACGATCGACCAGGTGGAGCGGCTGCTCGCCGCGCCGTCGGCCGAGGAGCCGCTCGGTATCCGCGACCGGGCGCTGCTGGAGCTCCTCTACGCCACGGGCGCCCGGGTGTCGGAGGCGGTCGGGCTCGACGTCGACGACATGGCGCACGGCGAGGTGCTGCGCCTGCGGGGCAAGGGCTCGAAGGAGCGCATCGTCCCGGTGGGGTCGTACGCCCGTGCCGCCGTCGACGCCTACCTCACCCGGGTCCGCCCGGAGCTCGCCGCGAAGGGCCGCGCATCGGCCCGGCTCTTCCTCGGCGCACGCGGTGCCCCGCTCTCGCGACAGAGCGCCTGGCTGGTGATCCGTTCCGCCGCGGAGCGCGCACAGCTCACGACCGAGGTCTCCCCGCACACGCTGCGCCACTCGTTCGCGACGCACCTCCTGCAGGGCGGTGCCGACGTGCGGGTGGTGCAGGAGCTGCTGGGGCACTCCTCGGTCGCGACGACGCAGATCTACACGCATGTGTCGGTGGATGCTCTCCGTGACATCTACGCGACCTCTCATCCCCGGGCGCGCTGACCGCGCAGGCCGCGGCCGGTACCGGGACCGCCGCGCGCCGAGCCGGCTGGGGAACGCTGGGCGGCTACAATCGAGCAAGCACGAAGGAGCAGGAGAACCGGTGGCTGAGAAAGTGGCGAAGTCCAGGGCGAAGGCGCAGAAGGCCGACGACACCCCCATGGGACCCACCGGCCGTCCGTACCAGGGCTTCCCGATCCCGGCGCCTCTGAAGTCTCACGGCCCGGCCCGCATCATCGCGCTCTGCAACCAGAAGGGCGGCGTCGGCAAGACGACCACCTCCATCAACCTCGCCGCCGCGCTCGCGGAGTACGGCCGCAAGGTGCTCGCCGTGGACTTCGACCCGCAGGGCGCGCTGTCCGCCGGTCTCGGCATTCAGACGCACGACGTCCCGACGGTCTACGACCTCCTGCTCGACACGAAGCGCGACGCGCACGACGCGATCGTGCACTCGAACGTGCCCGGTCTCGACGTCCTTCCCGCGAACATCGACCTCTCCGCCGCGGAGGTGCACCTCGTCAACGAGGTCGCCCGCGAGACGATCCTCGCCCGCGTGCTGCGCCAGGTGGCGGGGGAGTACGACGTCATCCTCATCGACTGCCAGCCGTCGCTCGGTCTGCTGACCGTGAACGCGCTGACGGCGGCGCACGGCGTCATCATCCCGCTCGAGTGCGAGTTCTTCGCGCTCCGCGGTGTCGCGCTCCTCATCGAGACCATCGACAAGGTCCGCGACCGGCTCAACCCCTCCATCGAGATGGACGGCCTGCTGGCGACGATGTACGACCCGCGCACGCTGCACTCGCGCGAGGTGCTGGAGCGCGTCGTGGAGGCGTTCGGCGACGACGTGCTGGAGACCGTCATCGGCCGCACCGTGAAGTTCCCGGACGCGTCGGTCTCGGGGGTCCCGATCACCGAGTTCGCTCCGGAGCACGCGGCCGCACAGGCATACCTGCGGCTGGCCAGGGAGCTGGTCGCCCGTGGCGCCGTCGCCTGACGAGCTCGGTACCGCTGAGGTCCCGGCACCCGCCGAGGCGATCGACACCGCGGAGCCGTCCTCCGCCGACGATGCCGCTGGGTTCCGCGTCTCGCTGTCCAACTTCGACGGCCCCTTCGACCTCCTGCTGAACCTCATCTCGAAGCACGAGATGGACATCACCGAGGTGTCGCTGAGCGCCGTCACCAACGAGTTCATCGCGTACCTCGCCGACCTGGAGGACGAGGAGGAGCTCGACCAGGCGTCGGAGTTCCTCGTCGTCGCCGCGACCCTGCTCGACATGAAGGTGGCGGGCCTGCTGCCGCAGGGCGAGCTCGTCGACGCCGAGGCCGTCGCCCTGCTCGAAGCGCGCGACCTGCTCTTCGCCCGTCTCCTGCAGTACCGCGCGTTCAAAGAGGTCTCCGCATGGTTCTCGCGGTGCCTGCAGCGGGAGGACCGCCGTCATGTGCGTGCGGTACCGCTGGAGGAGAAGCACCGGAAGCAGACACCAGAGCTCGTCTGGTCGCTCACGCCCGACGACTTCGCGGCGCTGGCGCTGCTGGCCTTCGCGCCGAAGGAGATCCCGCACGTCGGACTCGACCACTTGCATGCGCCCTTGGTCAGCATCCGCGAGCAGGCCGCGATCGTCGTCACGCTGCTGCGCGGCACCGAGTCGCTGAGCTTCCGCGAGCTGGTCGCGGGCGTCTCGGAGCCGGGTATCGTCGTGGCCCGCTTCATCTCGGTGTTGGAGCTGTACCGCCACGCGGCGCTCTCCTTCGAACAACTGGAACCGCTCGGGGAGCTCACCCTCCGCTGGGCCGCCGACTCCTGGTCGGACGAGACACTCGCGACCCTGGGGGCCGACTATGACCGATGACGTGACTGCGGCAGAGACCGGCCTCCCCGACGAGCCCGACGCCGCGACGGGTTCCGAGCTGCCGCTCAGCGAGCGTGTGGAGGCGATCCTCTTCATCGTCGACGAGCCGATCGGCCTGGTGGCCCTCGCCGCCGCGGTCGGCGCGCCGGTGCCCGCCGTCCGGCAGACGGTCGAGTCGCTGGTCGAGGACTACGACGGTCGAGGCGCGGGTCCGCGGCGCGGCTTCGAGCTGCGGGAGGTCGGCGGTGGATGGCGGCTCTACGTCCGCGAGGACCTCGATCCGGTCGTGGCGGAGTTCGTCGGCGGTCAGGCGCCGGCCCGGCTCTCCCAGGCGGCGCTGGAGACGCTCGCGGTGATCGCGTACAAGCAGCCGGTGACCCGGAGCCAGGTGGCCTCGATCCGCGCGGTCAACGTCGACTCCGTGGTCCGCACCCTCCTCGCGCGGGGGCTGATCACCGAACTGTTCGCCGATTCCGAGACCGGCGCGATCAACTACGGCACAACCGATGCGCTCCTCCAGCATCTCGGCATCAACTCTCTGGATGAGCTTCCGCCGATCTCGCCGCTCCTCGACGACGGCGCCGACGGCTTCGACGAAGGGACGGTCCGATGACCACCGACGCCCACGATTCCAGCGCCCCCGAGGGCGTGCGACTGCAGAAGGTGCTCGCCGCGGCTGGTGTCGCCTCCCGTCGGGTCGTCGAGCAGTACATCGTCGAGGGACGCATCCGGGTGAACGGCCAGGTGGTCACCGAGCTCGGCCGCCGCATCGACCCGGAGCGGGACCTCGTGGACGTGGACGGCACCGCGGTGCAGCTCGACGTGTCCAAGCGGTACGTGATGCTGAACAAGCCGACGGGTGTGGTCAGCAGCATGCGCGACGAGAGCGGACGCCCCGATCTCCGACGCTTCACGAAGGACTACGAGGAGCGGCTGTACAACGTCGGGCGTCTGGACGCCGAGACCAGCGGACTGCTGCTGCTCACCAACGACGGCGAGCTCGCGCACGTCCTCGCGCATCCCTCCTTCGGCGTCACCAAGGTCTACATCGCGAAGGTCGAGGGGAGCGTGACGGCGCAGACTATCTCGAAGCTCACGAAGGGCATCGAGCTGGAGGACGGCCCCATCGCCGCCGACAAGGCTCGGCTGCTGGACACGTCGCGCGGCTCGAGCCTCGTGGAGCTCACGCTGCACTCCGGCCGCAACCGGATCGTGCGCCGGATGATGGCCGCGGTCGGCCATCCGGTCACGGAACTCGTGCGGCGGCAGTTCGGTCCGTTGCACCTGGGAACCCTCCCGGCGGGCCGGACGCGGGAACTGAGTAAAATCGAACTCGGCGCGCTGCTGACTCTCGCGCGCCGGGAATCCGGTGTCGCCGAGGCGCCAGGCGAGCAGGAGAGCGAATGACCCAGACGACGAGTGCGCCCGCGGCGCGGAAGAGCGGTGCCGTGGCGCCGCGTCTGTCCGGCACCGTGCGCATCGTCGGCGCCGGGCTGCTCGGTGCCAGCGTCGGCCATGCCCTGCGTGCGAAGGGCATCGACGTCGTCCTCACCGACGCGTCCCCTGCGCAGCTGCGCCTCGCCGTCGACTACGGCGCCGGACGCCTTCCGCAGGATGACGACGCCCCGGTGCTCGTCGTCGTGGCCGTGCCGCCGGACGTGACCGCCGACGTGATCCAGGCCGAGCTCGAGCGGTACCCCGACGCCGTCGTGACCGATGTCGCGAGCGTGAAGCTCGAGCCGTTCCGCACACTCCGGGAGCGGGGCGTGAACCTCGCCCGCTACATCGGCTCGCACCCGCTCGCCGGTCGGGAGCGCGGCGGGGCGATCTCGGCGAGAGCCGATCTCTTCATCGGCCGGCCGTGGGTCGTGTGCCGCGACGAGGACACCACCGCGCGCGACCTCGCGCTGGTCGAGGCGCTGGCCCTCGACGTCGGCGCGATGCCGCTGGAGATGACTCCGGAGGAGCACGACCGCTCCGTCGCCCTCACCTCGCACGTGCCGCAGGTCGTCGCGAGCCTCCTCGCCGGTCGTCTGGCCGGGGCCGAGGAGGGCGCTCTCCGCCTGGCCGGGCAGGGCGTGCGAGACACGACGCGCATCGCCGCGTCCGCTCCGGAACTGTGGGTGCAGATCCTCGGGGCCAACGCCGGTCCCGTCGTCGAGATCCTCGACGCGCTCGCGACCGACCTGAGCGAGGTCGCCGACGCGCTGCGCGCTCCCGGGGCCCCGGGTGCCCGACGCGTGCTCGCCGAGACCATCCGCCAGGGCAACGACGGCGTCGAGCGCCTTCCCGGCAAGCACGGGCAGAACCGACGCTTCGAGACACTGGTCGTCATGGTCGACGACACCGCCGGTCAGCTGGGTCGCCTGTTCGGCGAGCTCGGCGAGCTGGGCGTCAACGTCGAGGACCTGCGACTGGAGCACTCTCCGGGCGCGCAGTTCGGCCTCGCCGAGATCAGTGTCGACCCCGCGGCGCTGCACGGCGCGATCACCGGGCTCCAGGAACGCGGCTGGCGCATCGCAGGGAACACCAATGACTGACACCTCCACCATCTCCGCCACGAAGTTCATCGCCATCGACGGGCCCGCCGGGTCCGGGAAGTCGAGCGTCTCCAAGGCGATCGCGCGTCGCGAGGGCTTCGGCTACCTCGACACCGGGTCGGCCTACCGGGCTCTCGCCTGGCATGTGCTCGATCGCGGTGCAGACACCGACGACGCTGAGGCCGTGCGCGCCGCGGCCGCCGACTTCCCCGTCCGCCTCGGGCTCGATCCGGACGACCGCACGGTGCGCGTCGGCGACGTCGACGTGACGGACGCGATCCGCGAACCCCGCGTGTCCGGTGCCGTGAGCGGCGTGGCCCGCGTGCCGGAGGTGCGCGCCCAGGTCAACGAGCTCTTCCGGGCGCTGGTCGCCGAGGCGCCGTACCCGGCCGTCGTCGTCGAAGGACGCGACATCACGACCGTCGTGGCACCGGATGCCCCCGTGCGCATCCTGCTGACCGCGGCACCGGAGGTGCGGGCCGCCCGTCGCGCGGGCGAACTCGCGGGCGAGAACGCCGCCGCCGTGGCGGATGCCCTGCACAAGCGCGACGCCTCCGACAGTGCGGTCGTCGACTTCCTCAACGCCGCGGAGGGCGTGGAGGTCGTCGACTCGACCGCACTCGATTTCCCCCAGACCATCGACGCCGTCCTCTCGGTGATCGAACGACTCCGAGGAGCAGACCGTGGCTGACGACGAATATGAAGGCGGTCCCGATCAGCTCGCCGAGAAGCTCGAGCAGATCGATGACCAGCTCGCCGAGCAGCGCGCGGAGACCCTGCGCGCCGGGCTCGCCGACTACGAACTCGACGACGAGGACGCCGCGCTCCTCGCCGGCGTGGCGCTGGGCGAGGACGGCATCGAGTTCCTGCCTGCGCTCCCCGTGGTGGCGATCGTCGGGCGGCCGAACGTGGGCAAGTCCGCGCTCGTGAACCGGATCCTCGGCCGTCGCGAGGCGGTCGTGGAGGACACCCCCGGCGTCACCCGCGACCGCGTCACGTACAAGGCCGAGTGGAACGACCGCCGCTTCACGGTCGTCGACACCGGCGGCTGGGAGCCCGACGCCCGCGGCATCGACCGTTCGGTCGCGGCGCAGGCCGAGGTCGCGATCGACCTCTCCGATGTCGTGCTGTTCGTCGTGGACGCCATGGTGGGCGCCACCTCGACCGACGAGCACGTCGTGAAGCTGCTGCGCAAGAGCGGCAAGCCGGTCTTCCTCGTCGCCAACAAGATCGACGACGCGCGTCAGGAGCCGGAAGCGGCCGCCCTGTGGAACCTCGGTCTCGGGGAGCCGCACCCGGTCTCCGCGATCCACGGTCGTGGTGTCGCCGACCTCCTCGACGCCGTGCTGACGAAGCTGCCGGAGATCTCCGCGGTGGCGAAGCAGGAGATCGGCGGCCCGCGCCGCGTCGCGATCCTCGGACGCCCGAACGTCGGCAAGTCCTCGCTGCTGAACAAGGCCGCGGGGGAGGAGCGTGTGGTCGTCAACGATCTCGCCGGCACGACGCGCGACCCCGTGGACGAGGTCGTGGAGCTCGGCGGCAAGATGTGGCGCCTCGTCGACACGGCCGGTATCCGTCGCCGCGTGCACATGGCGCAGGGCGCCGACTTCTATGCGTCGCTGCGCACGTCTGCCGCGCTGGAGAAGGCCGAGGTCGCCATCGTCGTCCTCGACGTGTCGGAGTCGATCAGCGAGCAGGACGTGCGGATCATCGACCTCGTGCTCGAGTCCGGTCGCGCGCTCGTCCTGGCGTTCAACAAGTGGGATCGCCTCAACGACGACGACCTGGAGAACGCCGACCGCCGCCGCTACCTGGAGCGCGAGATCGAGCAGGACCTCGCCCATGTGGCCTGGGCCCCGCGGGTCAACATCTCGGCGAAGACGGGTCGTCACCTCGACAAGCTCGTCCCCGCGCTCGAGATGGCGCTGGAGAACTGGGACCGCCGCATCCCGACCGGGAAGTTCAACGCGTTCCTCGCCGAGCTCGTCGCCGAGCACCCGCACCCGGTGCGCGGCGGGAAGCAGCCGCGCATCCTCTTCGGGACGCAGGCCTCGACCCGTCCGCCGACGTTCGTGCTGTTCACGACCGGTTTCCTCGACCCGGGCTACCGCCGGTTCATCCAGCGCCGCCTGCGCGAGCTCTACCCGTTCGAGGGCACGCCGATCGTCATCAACATGCGCGTGCGGGAGCGCCGACAGCGCTGACTCGTTGCCGCGCATGTCGCGGCGGTGGCGCCGGAGCCCCGATGCTGTGAAAAGCTGAGGGGGTGACTGTCGTACCTCCCGCCGCCGGTGAACCGCGTCGCCCCGAGGGGCCGCGCGATCCCGGCGATGCCTGGGTGGTCGCGGACACCGGTGAGCGGTACTGGGGGCGCTTCGGTGCGGCCGGTCTCCTCGCCGTCGATCCGGAGCGCGGCATCCTGCTGCAGCACCGCGTGGCGTGGAGCCACTTCGGCGGCACCTGGGGCCTGCCCGGCGGCGCGCTGCACGAGGGCGAGGCGGCCATCGTGGGCGCCGTGCGCGAGGCGCAGGAGGAGGCGGGAGTGCCGGATGGTGCGGTGCGGCCGCGCTTCACGAGCGTGCTCGACCTCGGCATCTGGTCGTACACCACCGTCGTCGCCGATGTCCGGACGCCGTTCGACCCGGTGATCAGCGACCCCGAGAGCGTCGCGTTGTCGTGGGTGCCCGTCGAGGACGTGGACGGGCTGCCCCTGCACCCCGGCTTCGGTGCGGCGTGGCCGATGCTGCGGGCTCAGCTCTCGGCGCACCCGGTGGTCGTGGTCGACACCGCCAATGTCGTGGGCTCGGTGCCGGACGGCTGGTGGAAGGATCGCGCCGGAGCCGCCGCACGACTGCGCGATCGTCTGACCGGGCTGGCCGTGCCCGCGGACGACCTCGGCCTCGCGGGGGACGCCTGGTTCCCGGAGGTCTCGCTCGTCGTGGAAGGTCGCGCGCGGGACATCGCGGAGGCCGCTGCGGGGGGATCGCCGGCAGATGCGGCTGCCGCAGAAGCCGGAGTCGCGAGCTCGGCCCTGGACGTCGTGCGCGCGGAGGGCGCCGGTGACGACGCGATCGTGGCCGAGGTCGCACGCCGAGTCGCGAGCGCGTCGCCGGTTCTCGCGGTGACCAGTGACCGCGAGCTGCAGTCCCGCGTCGAGGCCGCCGGGGCGCAGGTGCGCTCGAGTGGCTGGCTCCTTCGTCTGCTCGACGCCTAGAGCGAGACGCGGGCGCCACGCTCCGCGGATCCCGGTACTCGTACAGTGGCGTGGCGTGGTCTGACTTCGCGCGGCACGGCGTGGTCTGACGTCGCGCGGTACGGCGTGGTCTGGCCTGGCGCGGATCGACGTGGCCTGCGCCACTGCGCTCGAAGGACCCGTCATCGTGATGGCGGCGCGCTTCAGGCGAAGGCGACCCGACGTGGGGCGCGATCGGCGTGGACCGCGCCGAGGGGACTTCGCCATTCGAGGACCCCACCGGGTCGCTGTCGCACTGTCCAGCGCTGAGGCTCCGGGATATCGGGGTGTTTCAGCACATGGTGTCCGCGGCAGAGATGCGCGAGGTTGTCGACGCGGGTCGGGCCGCCCTTCGCGTGATCCCAGGTGTGGTCGATGTCGCAGCGGTGTACCGGCTGGCGGCATCCGGGGAACCGGCAGTGCTGATCGCGAGCCCGAAGCAAACGGCGCATGCTCTCGGTCGGGCTGTAGGCGTCCGTTTCGATGACCTGCCCGTGCGGATCGAGGAACAACCGCGTCCAGCCCCCGTCGCGACCGGCCAGAGCCCGCGCGATGTCCGGGTGCAGAGCGCCGTGTCCGTCCAGTTCGGCCGGACGGTCGTCGAGCCCCGCGAGGGTCGTCGCCGCCACGGTCACCTGCAGGCGGCCGCGCACCCCGATGAGACCGTCGCCCTCGACGGCGCTCGGATCGGCGGTGAGGAGCAGATCGGTCAGAAGGTCGGCCTGCACCTGGCTCCAGGTGCGGGTGTCTGCGGGGAGCGATTCCGCCTCGGGATCGAGGGCGAAGGTGTCGCCGTCGACGCTGGAGATCTTTGTGTCCGACCGAGTCTCGCCGCACGGGCGATCCGTCGCGAAGCGGTCGGCGGTCAGCACTTCGTGGTGCGCAGGTGCCAGACGCGGCGTCGCTTCATCCGACCCCGATGCCGCATCGCGCGCAGTTTCCGCATCACGCGCAGTCCCCGCATCACGCGCGGGACCCGCATCGCGGGCCTGGATCACCGTGCGGGTGAGCTGGCTCAACCGGTCGGCGATCGCCACCGCCGCCCATTCCGGGAGTATGGCCGTCAGGACCGCGAGGCCGTCGTCGACCGATCGCACCGTGACGCAGCGCTCGTCTGCGGCGCGGCGGTGTCGCTCCGTGATCGTCTCGCCGACGAGCGCGGAGGCGACGCGGCGGGCATGCCCCCGCGTGCGCGCCGCGGTCTCGGCTTCGGCGACGACGAGCACCGCCGTCTCGAACAGTGCCATCGTCTCTGGCGCGACGACACGGTTGCGGATGGCCTCGGCCACCACGGCGCTCGCCCGTGCGACCTCGCGGACGTGTGCGGAGCTCAGAGCCCCCGTGTGGAAGGCCTCTCGCACGCGGGGGAGTGCGGTACTCAGGGCGAGAGCGTCGGCGAACGCGAACTCCATGGTGCCGGTGGATAGATGCGCCGCTGTCGCGAACTCGGCGACCATCGAGCGGTGGATGGCATCACGGTGGTGCGGGGCCGCGGCCACGTCTTCGTCATGGAAAGCGATCTGCGCCACCAGCAGCTCCGCAGCCTCTGCCTCCAGCGCTGCGATGCGTCGACGGGTCGCCGTCCAGGCGTCTCGCACGCGCCTCCGCTCCTCCAGGTCGAGGGGTGCGGTCGGCTGGTTAGTCATACCTCGATTTTAGAACGTATGTTCGAATCGAGGAAGGGTTCAGTCGTGTTGTATATCGCCTCGTCCGCGGAGGCGGTCGATGTCTCGACGCTCCCGCTTCGTCGGTCGTCCGGCGCCGCGGTCCCGGACGCCGAGGGCTGCCTGCGGCTCGCGTTCCGGCGTCCTGTCCTCGTAGGCGAGGGCGGCCAGCGGTGCGCCGACGCGCTTGGCGAGGATCTGGCGCACGATCAGGATCCGATCGAAGCCCGCGATGCGGATGCGGAGCTCATCGCCCACGCGGATCGCCTGTGCAGCCTTCGCCTTGTCGCCGTTGACGCGCACATGCCCCGCACGGCATGCGGTGGTCGCCGCCGACCGGGTCTTGTAGACGCGCACCGCCCAGAGCCAGCTATCCACCCGCGCACTGTCGACCATCAGGCGGCCCTCCGCTGCAGGGAGACGAGGGCGCCGGCGATGATCAGCCCCTGGCCGAGTGTGTACGTGAGCATCACGGCGGGGCTGCTCCAGGCCGGGAGCGCGTCGGGCAGGAAGAGTCGGAAAGCGAGGATCGTGTCGCTCGCCAGGAAGAACGCGCCGCCCGTCGCGACCAGCGGATGGCATCGTGCGGCGAACGCGGCGGTGCCCGCGAGGAGCAGGCCATACAGGGCGACGCCGACGAGGAGAGGGCCCGTGTGCGGGCCGAGGACGAGGATCATCGCGAGCCACCAGACGGCGTAGATCGCGGTCCACCACGGCGGGCGGCGGCGCGCGAGGTGGCGGGCGAAGAGGACGATGTAGGCGATGTGCGCGAGGCCGAAGAAGGCGAGCATGAGCGGAAGCTCGGGTGCTGCGGGGAAAAGCGCGCCCGCGCCGTCACCCAGCCAGGAGAAGAGCAGGGCGACGAGGAGCAGAGCCACCGTCACGGGTGGGCGGATCCGTCGCGCCGCCACCAGGACCGGTACCGCGAGCAGCGGCATGAGCAGCAGCTTCGTCGGACCCGCGAGATCGTGGCCGAGCGCCAGAAGCACGACGTGCAGGGCGGAGACCGCGGCGTAGGGGACGAACGCACACACGATCGCGGAAGGGAGGGTGCGGCGCTGCATCCCTCCATCGTATGACCGGAGGGGCATGTCGTCCCGAAGGCGGTCGATCGAACCGGTCCGCCTCAGGACTCGACGGTGACCGTCGCGACGGCACCCTCGGCGTCGAGGTGGACGGCGGGCCAGTAGCCCTCCGGGAAGTGCTCGCCGCAGGAGTCCGTGAAGTGAAGGACGACGGTGCCGTCGCCGGAGGCTTCGATGGTCTCGAGATCCAGGTCGTCCGCCGCCTCGTCGAGCTCGGTGGGGTCTGGGTTTCCGGTGCTGAACGTCGTGACCACGGCGTCCGAGGCGACGCGGCGGAGGCCCGGGAGGGCGGCGACGACCGTACGCAGACGGGGGAGCAGCGGAGCGACCTCGTCCGGCGACGCGCCCTCGACCATCAACTCGTAGGTGCGGCCGTCGACCTCGACGCTGCCGACGAACCAGTCGTGGGTGAGGGCGGAGCCGTCGTCGAGCTCGGAGGTCGCCCGGTGGAGCGGTCCGAGGTCGGGATCATCGACAGAGGAGTTCGCGGCACTCATGCCTTCACGCTATCGCTCTCGTTCGGTGCGATTTCCAGGGCGACGAGCACGCGCCCCGGCTTCATCACCGCCTTCTCCGTGAAACCCGCGCGGAGGAACGTCCCGAGTGTGCCGTGGTACAGATCGTTCGCGCGCTGCTTCTCGCCGCGGGTGTCGACGGGATACCCCTCGACGACGCGGGCGCCGGACTCCCGCGCAAAGGCGATCGCGGCGTCGAGCAGCTCCGCGTTGAGCCCGGTGCCCCGATGGTCCCTGCGGACGACGAAGCAGGTGACGGCCCACACGGACTCGTCGTCGAACGGCTCGGTGCTCGACGCGGCGATCATTCGGGTGCGGGGGATCCGGGCCTGACGGGTGCGCGGGCCGATGCGGATCCAGCCCGCGGCCTCGCCGTCGACGTACGAGACCAGCCCGGGAGGGGGACCCTCGTCGATCTCGGCGCGGAACATCTCCGTGCGCTGAGGTGTGGTCGTCTGATTCCAGTCCTTGTTCGGCAGCACCGGCCAGATGCACTGGCAGCTCGCCCCATCGCCCCCGCCGGTGAGTGCGTGCTGCACGTCATCCCAGCGGGCGGTCGTCGCCAGCGCGGTCGTGATCGTCGACATGCAGGCGACCGTACAAGCAGCTTCCGACACCCCGCAACGCCTCGGTTCGCGAGAGGGCCTCCGGTGCGGCTAAGATAGGGGAGTTGCCTGCGCGAGAGTGCAGAACAACGGGCTGTGGCGCAGCTTGGTAGCGCACTTGACTGGGGGTTAAGTGGGTTTACCCCGCTCTGGTCGGCCCGAACAACTGAAAATCCATGCCACGGGCTGTGGCGCAGCTTGGTAGCGCACCTGACTGGGGGTCAGGGGGTCGCAGGTTCAAATCCTGTCAGCCCGACGTAAAAGCCCAGGTGAGAGTAGGTTTCTCGCCTGGGCTTCATCATGTCCGGGGGTCGTTCTCTGTGGTCCCCCTCTGGTCCCCCGGCGCTCTCGCCGGTGGTCGCCTGTGGACGAACTGATCGCCCAGAACCCGCGTCCTGTGGATAAGGGGACCAAAAGGGGACCAGAACGCTTCCGGGAGCACTCCCGCGGGCGTCGGAGCGCATCACAGGCCCCTGGTCGCGGGGCTGCTGCGCCGGGCGTTCTTGCGTTGTCCGGCGGTGGAGAGGAAGGCGTTGGCCTGCTCGGCGGCGGAGGCTAGGTGGCGGTCGTCGGGGTGGAGATAGCCGCGCGTGGTCTCCATCGAGGCGTGCCCGAGGATGTCTTGCAGTACGTGCAGCGGGATGCCCGCGTCGGCCATCCAGGTTGCCCCGGTGTGGCGTAGGCCGTGCCGGGTGAGGTCGGGCAGTCCGAGCTTCGCGACGATGCCGTCCCAGTTGGTGGCGTCGCGGACGGTCGCGGTGGTGAGATAGCCGCCCTTCGGGCCGACCAGCAACGAGTCCTCGGGCTCCTTCCCGTCGGTGAGGCGTTCGAGCACTGGCCGGAGTGGTTCGAGGATCGGCACGCGGCGTTCTTTGCGGCTCTTGGTCGGTTTTGTAACCAGGCCGCCTTTGCCGGGGAAAACCTGCCGGCGGATCACGACGAGGTTCTTGCCGTAGTCCACGTCCCCGACCTGCAACCCGGAGACCTCCGAGGACCGTGCGGCGAGTAGCGCGGCGAGCATCACGAAGTCGCTGTAGGACTGATGCACCTTGCCGCACGCCCTGGCGAGGCGGTTGAGGGTCTTCATGTCCGGGATTGCGTGCGCCCGTGGGGAGGTGTGTTCGGCGGACTGGCCGCGGAAGGCGTTGCGGTTCAGGCTCCGCTTGGCGCGGTTCTTCGCAGGATTGATCTGGATCAGCCCGTCCCGCACGGCCTCATCGAGCACCCGCACGAGCGGGGCGATGGTGTTCTTGATGGTCGACGCGCCGTGACGCTGCTCCCACTCATCAATGGTGCGGTCGATGATCCCGGCGGTGATCTGGGTGACCGGCAGGTGCCCGAGCGCGGGCAGCACGCGCAGTTTCAGCCCGTACCCGTAGGTCTCGCCGGTGGAGGTCGGGTCCAGGCCCCGCGCCCACCGGTCGCCGATGGAGGTGACGAACTCCAGCAGCGTCATGGACACGTCCATGCCCTTGGTCGATGAGTTGCGGAGCTGGTCGAAGAACGCGTGCGCGGCCGCTTCGTCTCGCACGATTTCCGAGCGGATGACACGCCGCTTGGTGGTCGGGTCGGTCCACCGGGCTCGGGCGCGGATGCCGTAGGAGCGGCGCTCCATGTCTGTGGAGACCTTCACGCCGATCGGCGGGACCGGCTTGGGCTCGGCGGTCGGCTGCGGTTCAGCTCTGCGGGGCACGGTCGTGTTCCAGCTCGCTCAGCCAGCGGTCCACGGCGTCGAGCCGGTACCGGGCGATCCCGCCAAGCCGCAGGAACGGCGGCCCCGTGCCGGCCGAGCGCCACCGCGACAGGGTGGACTCCGAGACCTTCAAGTACGCGGCGACCTCACGGCTGTCCAGCAGGGGCGAGACGAGTGCCTCGGTCTTGTCGCTCACGACACTTCTCCGGTGTCCGGGTCGAGGTCGCGGTAGAACGCTTCCTCTGCCTCGCGGCGGGCCTGGACGTCGGCCATGACGAACTCCACGAACTCGGCGTCGCGGTCGGTGATCGGGATGTCCTCGATCGGGTCGCCGGGTTCCTCGCCGGGCCAGACAGTCTGCCGGGTGGGACGGTCGTGGTCGAGCCGGGTGCCGCAGGCGGCGACCCATTCGCGGAGCCGCTGGCGGGCGTCGGCGAAGTCGCGGTGCCAGCCGAGCGGTGCGCTGCCGTTCTGGTCCGGGTCGTAGGCGCAGAGCCAGTGAAGGTGCAGCGCGCTCAGCTCCCACAGCAGCTCCGGGTGCATGTGCCAGGCGGGCGGGATCACGGAGGCGGGGAGCCCGTAGGTGTGGCGTAGCCAGTCCACCCAGCGGTTGAGCTCCAACCACTCGGCCTCGGCGTCCTCGGCACTCAGCAGGTTCCAGTTGATCGGGTGCGGCGGCTCGGCGATCAGCGGCTCGTCGTAGCCGTCGTCGTCCATCTGGTCCACATCCGAGTCGGGAACATCGTTCGTCGTGGCGTCGCCACCGGGTTCGTCGGACATGCTGGGCTCCTGTCTGCTCTCCGGCGCCGGTTCGTGCCGGGCCGTTGTGGCGGGCAGGTGCTCCGTGCCGCGACCGGCGTTCAGGTGCCGGAACGACGGAGCAGGGCTTCGATCTCGGCACGGTCGGCGGCGAGCTGGCCGGCGTCGGGACGCTTGGGCCAGGGGTGCAGGTCGGTGACGATCGGGGCCGCGGAGCGCAGCAGCACGATCCCGGTCCCGAACGGGAGCCGGCGGATGCGGTCGGGCGGGAAGATCGGCACCCGGCGCACGGACCGCTGGTTGGAGCGGGTGCCGTGGTCGCCCAGCGTCACGGAGTCGGTGTATTCGTCGCGTTCGCCGACCAAGGCGCTCAGGTCTTGCAGGTCCCGGCTGTTGGAAGCCCCGCCGAGGATGACCTTGACGATCGAGGCGTCCCAGATCGCGTTCGCCTGGTGCTCGTTTCACTTGTCCCGCGCCTGCGCGAGCGATTGGAGCACCGGCATGGTCGTGATCCCCGACCCGCCGCCTTCGGCCATCAGCGTCGGCAGCGACGGCAACGGCGAGAGGTTGGCTATCTCATCCAAGGCCAGCAGCATCGGCGGATCGAGCCGGGCACCGGCCGACCGTGCGGCCAGGCGGCGGGCGGTCTCGATGAGGTCTTCCACGAGCGCGGCGACCAGCGCGGCGCTGGCTCCCGCACCGGACCCGGTTGCCAGCAGGAACAACGTGCCGCGGTCGCGGATGAACGCTTCGGGATCGAAGCCCTCACCGGGGCCGGGCGATACGGCGTCGAGCACGCGCGGGTCCGCGAGGGAGCCGAGAGCCAAGGAGACGCCCTGCCAGATCGAGTCGCGGGTGCGGGGGTCGGAGTCGATCATCGCTTCCAGAGACTCGGCCCACCCGGTCGCAGCCTGCGTGGAGCCGGTCAGGATCGCCACCGCGTCAGCGGCCGCGGTCGGATCGAGAGTCCACCTGAACAGCTCGGCGGGCGGCCGATGGTCGATCGCTGCCGCGTGCAGCAGGGCTTGGAGCGCGGCCCGTGTCTTGCCCTCCCAGAAGCCTCCGCCGTCGACGCCGCCTGCGGACAGGCCGGTGCCGGCGGCGAGCCCGGTGGCGCGGATCATCGCCGTCTGCGGCGACTCGCAGCCCCGGATCGGTGACCAGCGCAGACCGGCGGGCAGACCCTCGGCCAAGTGTTGCGGGTCGAAGATCGCGACGGGGCCGATCCTGCGACGGGCGCGCATGGTCGCGGTGAGGTTGTCCGGCCTGGTCGAGGTGACGACGACGGCGCCGGGCGCGTCGAGGATCGCCGGGATCACCAGATGCAGGCCCTTCCCGGAGCGGGGCGGCCCGATCACCATGATCGAGTCCTCGACCGACGCCCACACGCCGGTGCCCTTGGAGGTGCCGAGCCGGTAGCCCACGTCCGCCGGCTTCGGGTCAGCCAGGCCGGGGCGCAGGTTTCCCGCGCGGCGCAGCAGCGCCTTCTCAGACGCAGCGGCGGCGACTTCGTGCCGTGTGGCGATCCCGGCCATGCGGCGCGGGTCGGTCTCGATCCGGTGGGTGTGGCGGCGCAACCGCAGCCACGCCCATAGCCCGCCGGTCACGAGGCCGGCGAGCAGCAGCCCGGCGACGATCCAGTAGACGACCGGGTTCAGGCCGTCCGCGTCGAGCGCCGCGCCGGGATCACCAGGGCGGAACAGCACACCGACCCCGGAAGCGGGATCGCCGGCCGGCTGGGGCGTGCCGGTCAGGAACGCGGCCACCGATCCCGCGGCGCGCAGGATCAGCGCGACGCCGAACAGGACGACCAGCCCGATCATCGCGGCGTTGGTCAGCTCGTCCCCGAACGAGCCGGTCTGCCGGCCCTGCTCGTTCACGGCACTCGCCGGATGATCGTGGTGCCGGAGACCCGGCCGAACAGGATGACCTCGATGACCTCGCCGGTCCGGTCGGCGCCGTTCCCGGCTGGGTCGATGAGGGCGCGCGCGGTGCCGGAGTGGGCGGCGTCGGTGTGCCCGGTGACGACTGCGACCGCCACGTCCTCGCCCGGAACGAACCCCTTGCCCTCGACGGTGTGAAACACCGGCCCGGCCTGCGCCGCCGGTTCCGGTTCGGGCTCGGGGCGGGAACGCCGGCGGCGGGCGGCGACGATGTCGGTGAACGTCGTGCCGTCCGCTTCGCGGACCTCGACCCTCGCCGGTGTCGTCCGGTCGTTCGTGGCGCGGTCGATGATCTGCCCGAACGAGGAGCGCCGCCACGGCGGCGCGAAAGGGTCAGGGTCCAACCGTTTCCCGTCGACGGTGACGGTCACGGTGCCGTCCTCGCGCACATCGAGCACGACGAGCGGAATGGACACCGGGACGGGCTCAGGCTCGGGCTTCCTCATAGCGTCGAGGTGAGCCAACGCCGCCATGAGAGCATGCGTGGCGCTCCTGGGCGTCCGCGCGCACGTACGAGCCGTGCAGGTCGAACCTCTGCCGCGTACGGAGGAATGTCGGACGTCTCTGGCAGGCTCTTCGTATGAGTGATGAAACTTGGGACGGCCGCCGGGCGGTCAGTGCGAGTTCGGGTGATAACACGGTTTCGCGTGCGCGGCAACCGGATGGTTGACGCGCACACTGGGGAGACATCATTCCGTGTCCGCGACGACGGCAGAGTGGTGGATGCCAGTTCCGGCGAGACACGGTTTCGCGTGCGCGATGACGGCCGTGTGGTCGATGTCAACACGGGTGAGACGGTCTACAGACTCAGAGGTTGAGTCACTTAGCCCTGGTTTGGCCATCGTTGCTCAAGGTTGCCGCGATGGCCCCTTGGCCGCGTTTATGGTTCGTGCTTGGGCATCGATATCCGGGCCAGTGAAGAGTCGGTGGAACGCCTCGTCGAGCACTCTGGCTCCGTCCAGCACCTCCATAGTGGTTAAGTCCGAGTCCTCGTGGGTTCCGACGTTTCCGAGCCATTTGACGGCGAAGAAGAGATCGGCCACCGCTGGACGGTCTGGGTCAGTATCACGCCACTCTTTGATACGTTCGTGCGCGTTCCGAAATTGCCCAGATGGTCGAGTTGCAGAGATTCCTTCTGAAGTCAAGAACCGTTCCACCGTGGCACGCAGCGCAGTTGCGGCCACACCAGGATCAGCGAAAAGCACGCGAGAAGCGCGCAGCACACCCTCTCTTACTTCGTCGGGTGCCTATCTCGGGATCGGCATTATCAGCATCGGCGGATGCAGGTGCGTCACAGTGTAGTACGAGGAATAGGCGATGCCTTGGTACTCGAAATCATCGCGGTTCGACCTGTGGGAGTAGTCCACGCGATAGTCGCCGTGCCGTGCACAGCCTGTCGACACTCGGGATTCTCGCACTGACCGCGGACGACAAACGTGCCGGAAATCCACTCCGGCTCGAACGCAGGGTGGTTGCGCGCGGAAGCTGAATCGTGTCCTTCATCCTCGGTGGGCGCTGAGAATCCGATGTATCCGGTCTGGCACTTGGGGCACGCAGGCCGCGGCCACGGCTGTCCGTCCTCAATCGGGCGAGCGAGCTCGGAAAGTGCGGGGTCCACAGCCATGCTTCCAGCGTAAGCGGGACGCTATGCGGACAGGCGTAGAACGGGAATCGATCGCGGGCGACGGCTCTAGCCTTTTGTCTCTATTCCCGCGTCTTCGTGAGTTGCTTCCATGTGATTCAGGTGCGTCCTGCCCGCTGTATCAACGAAGCCACGCCGGATCAAGATTCCTGACAAACCATCACGATTCCTGACGATTCGGGCGTATTCTTGATGCATGGTCAGGATTGCTGAAGTAGCGGGCTGATGAGCCTCGCTGTCGTTCGGAGTATCGGGACCGCTCGCGGGTGGCGGTCCGAGGAAGATGCTGCGGACTTTGAGCAGGAGATCATCGACCAGTACGCGCTCGCGATGGCCGCAGCTGGGCTCAGCGACGCTTACATCTCGCACTCACGAACAGCGATCTTCGAGCTCCGTTCGCACGTGAATATCCCGCTGTGGCAGGTCAAGCCCGCCGACGCGGACGCGTTTCTTGCCGGGCTTCGCCGAGCGGGTCTTGCGGCTTCGACGCGTGCGGGCAAAGCGGGCGTGATCGCCCAGTTCTTCGACTTTGCGATCAGTCGGTATCAGGCCGACATCAACGCGCTTACCGGGTGGGTGATCGAGCAGCCCATCGATGAGTACAACCGGCAATCGGGTTCGTCGCTCGGCAAAGTCCGCGTCCCGCCCTCGGACGCGGAGGTCGACCGACTCTTCGGCGGCTGGGCGGCTTCGTTGCAGGATGAGCGGCGATTTCTCCCGGCGGCGCGGAACTACTTCGCGGCGTCGTTGTGGCGGCGAGTCGGGCTGCGGATCACGGAGAGCACGAAACTCGATCTTCGCGACTGGCGGCCCGATCTCGGCACGCTCGGGAAACTGCATGTCCGATTTGGGAAAGGCTCGCGCGGGCGCGGCTCGAAGCAGCGCCTGGTTCCCGCGATCAACGGTGCCGACAAGCTCATGGATTGGTGGCTCGGCGACGTGCGGCACAGGTTCGGCCCGGATTGGGATGACCCGGATGCGCCGCTGATCCCGTCGGAACGGTTCGATCATGAGCTCGGCCGCACGGGGAGGGCCAGCGACGATGTGCTCCGGCGCGGGCTGGTGCGTGCGACCGAGCGGTTTCTGCCTGCGTGGTCGGGTGATCTGACTCCGCACGTGCTGCGGCACTATTGCGCGTCGTCGCTGTATCTGGCGGGTATGGACTTGAAAGCCCTCCAAGAACTGCTCGGGCATCAGTGGCTGTCGACGACGACGCAGTACATCCACGTCTCGAGCCAGCACATCGAGGATGCGTGGGCGCACGCGAACAAGAGCGTTGAGGAACGATTCGAAGGGATGGCGTGACTGATGAAGTGGAACCTGAGAGTCCAGGCCGCTGAGCGCGGCATCTGGAAGTCTGCGGAGTTGCGGCGCATGCTCGCCGCCGCTGGGTTGGAGATGAGCCAGGGCAAGATGTCGGGGCTGTGGACGGGCACTCCGACGACGATCCGCCTCGATGATCTCGACGTGATCTGCCACGTCCTGGACTGCCAGCCGACAGACCTCCTCGTGCCCGAACCGGAAAAGGTCAGCGCGCGCACGCGACGGCTCGAGCAGCACAGCGAGGCCAACGGTTCGACACCGCGAGTGACGCCACGGTTGGGCGCGAAGGATGACCGGCCCGCCCCGCCGCTATGAGTCCGGCACGCGGTCCGAACGGGCCGCTGAGCCCGCCGCTGCCCTGCACGGGGTGCGGCGTGAAACCGGCCGCGTGGCTCCAGCCTCGCGTCGACTACTGCTACGACTGCATCCCCGGCGGCCCCTTCGCTCCGCCGCTATGCCGCAGATGCGGATCGAGCGAGTACTACAGCCAAGGATTGTGCGCGCATTGCCATCCGGGAAGTCCCGGCTTCATAGGGTCCTGTCGTGATTGCCTGGCCTGGGGCGTCTACCGGAATCGCAACTGGCGGTGCCCGAAGTGCCGCTGGTGGTTCAAGCACTACCCGCAAGGCGAATGCGTCTCGTGCCATCGCGACGTCACCATCGGTGAGCAGGGCTACTGCCGCCTCTGCCTGGAGACCGCCCGGATGCTGCAAGTACTCGGCGAACCGCTCGACCTCGACGCACCGCGAAAGTTCGGGGCGCAACTGTTCTTCGCCGTGATGAACGATCCCCGCAGGCCTGCCGAGAAGCACCGGCCGATGGCGATGAGCCTGCGCGAAGCGATCCGGCTCGTCGCCGCGCCGCCGCCGGTCGCCGAGAGCACCCAGCCGGTGCTGTTCGATCTGGATCCCGACCCGGAACGGGTGCGGCAGCGCTCGAACGAGATCCGGCGGCGCGACATCACCTCCCGCACCGATCACTTCCTGTACGCCCGCGCCGCCGAGTATGCGTGGAGCAAACGGCAGACGAACCAGGTGCGGCGCACGTTGAAGATTCTCCAGCTCGTGTTCCCCGGCGCGAATCTGCACTTCCGTGCTTCCGACATTCTCGCGATGCGCCGCTACGACGATGACGGCAACATCCGCTCCACGATCGAAGTCCTGGGCGACGCCGACCTCCTCATCGACGACCGAGTGCCGACGTTCGAGCAGCTCTTCGACCGTAAGACCAGGCATCTGCCCGAGCCGATGCGCTCCCAGCTCGAACTCTGGCGCGACATCATGGCCGACGGATCGAAGACCACGCCGCGCCGTCAACCCCGCGACACGATGACCGTGAAAGGGCAGATGTACGGCATCCTCCCCGCGATCACCCGCTGGGTCGAGGAAGGCCGCACCAGCCTGACCGGGATCAGCACTGAAGACATCCTCGACGCGCTCCCGGATGATCCGAGCCGCCAGCACACGATGATGCTCGGCTTCCGCACCCTGTTCACGATCCTGCGCGGCCGCAAGATCGTCTTCGCCGACCCGACGAAACCGATTCCGCTGCGCGGCCCCAAACGCACGATCCCGCTCCCGATGGAGAAGTCCGCGATCCGTGACGCGCTCACCAGCCCTGACCCCGCAATCGCTCTGGCCGTCGCCCTCGTCGCTTTCCACGCCCTCACCACACAACAGGTGCAGCACGTCCAGCTCACCGATATCATCGACGGCAGACTCCGCATGCCCGACGGCCGTACGATCCCGCTCGCCGAACCCGTGCGGGTGCGCCTGGCCGCCTGGCTCGACCATCGCGCCACGCGTTGGCCCGAGACGAAGAACCCGTACCTGCTCGTCACGATCCAGACCGCGCCGCGCCTGTCGCCACCGGGCCGGAACTTCCCCTGGAAGAAGGCCGGAGTCACCGCTCAGGCGCTGCGCACTGACCGCATCCTCTACGAGGTCGAACAGACCGGCGGCGATGTGCGACGCATCTGCGACCTGTTCGGCATCGGCATCGACACCGCCCTCCGCTATGCGCATCCCGCCCGAGTCGACCGTCCTGTAGATGACGGCGGCGACTCCGCCGGGTGAACACTCGGCGAACAACCTCCCGAACGCACCTACCCGACTTGCCGCTTGGTTCGATGAATGTCAATATAGAGACATGTCGATGCAACAGGTGGTGATCGTCGGGTCTGGTCCGGCGGGGTATACGGCCGCGGTCTACGCGGCCAGGGCGGGACTTTCTCCCGTCGTGGTCGCTGGCTCGGTGACCGCCGGCGGTTCGCTCATGACGACCACCGAGGTCGAGAACTTCCCGGGCTTCACCGACGGGGTGCAGGGCCCGGACCTGATGGACGCGATGCGTGCGCAGGCCGAGCGCTTCGGGGCGCGTATCGTCTACGACGACGCGACCCGGCTCGACCTCGCAGGCGAGGTCAAGACGATCGAGACCGGCTCGGGCGAAACGTTCGAGGCGCGTAGCGTGATCCTCACCACCGGTTCCGCTTACCGCAAGCTCGGCCTCGCCGAGGAAGCTCGGCTCTCCGGTCACGGCCTGTCATGGTGCGCGACCTGCGACGGCTTCTTCTTCCGCGAGAAGGAGATCGCCGTCGTCGGCGGCGGGGACTCCGCGATGGAAGAGGCACTGTTCCTCACGCGCTTCGCGTCGAAGGTCACGATCGTGCACCGGCGTGATGACTTCCGGGCGTCGAAGATCATGGCCGAGCGGGTGCGCGCCGATCCGAAGATCGAGGTCGCCTGGAACAGTGAAGTCGCCGAGCTCGTCGGTGAGAACGCCGTCGAAGCGCTCCGCCTGCGCGACACCGTCACCGGTGACGAGCGTGCCCTTCCGATCTCTGGCGTGTTCGTTGCGATCGGGCACGACCCGCGCTCGGAGCTGCTGACCGGGCAGGTCGATCTCGACGACGACGGCTACGTGCTCGTCGACCATCCGTCGACCGCGACGAACCTGCCTGGCGTGTTCGCCGCGGGTGATCTCGTCGACCGCCGTTACCGGCAGGCGATCACGGCATCGGGCACGGGCTGTGCCGCGGCCCTTGACGCGCAGCATTTCCTCGCCGGCCTGCCTGCCGACGAGACCGAGACCGAACTTCTGGAGGTGTCCGCATGAGCGCGACCATCACCGTCACCGATGCCACGTTCGAGGCCGAGGTGCTGCAGTCCGACATCCCCGTCGTGGTCGACATCTGGGCGACCTGGTGCGGGCCGTGCAAGGCGATCGCACCGATCCTCGACGATCTCGCCGGCGAGTACGACGGCCGCGTGAAGATCGTGAAGCTCGACGCGGATGCCAACCCGCAGACCGCGATGGCTGCTGATGTCACGTCGATCCCGACTCTCGGGTTCTACCGGGGCGGTGAGCGCGTCGACGTGCTCATCGGCGCACACCCGAAGCCGATCATCGCGGGCAAGATTGACGAGCTGATCGTATGAGCACCGCAACCCAGACCCGCGCGATGCCGGCGAAGCTGTCCACCCTTGACCGGTGGCTGCCGCTGTGGATCGGGCTCGCCATGGTCGCGGGCCTCCTCCTCGGCCGCTTCATCCCCGCACTGTCCGACCTGCTCGCGCATATGGAGGTCGGTGGTATCTCGGTGCCGATCGGTCTCGGACTGCTGGTGATGATGTATCCGGTGCTGGCGAAGGTCCGCTACGACAAGGTCGCCGCTGTCACGGGAGACAAAAAGCTCCTCGTCTCATCGCTGATCCTGAACTGGATCGCAGGGCCTGCCGTGATGTTCGCCCTCGCGTGGCTCTTCCTGCCCGATCTGCCCGAGTACCGCACCGGTCTCATCATCGTGGGGCTCGCGCGTTGCATCGCGATGGTGGTGATCTGGAACGACCTCGCTTGCGGCGACCGTGAAGCGACCGCGGTGCTGGTGTTCATCAACTCCGTGTTCCAGGTCGTCGCGTTCTCGCTGCTCGGCTGGTTCTACCTCACCGTGCTGCCGGGCTGGCTCGGCCTCGACTCCCAAGGCCTGGATGTCTCGATCGGGCAGATCGCGATCAACGTGCTCGTATTCCTTGGCGTCCCGCTCGCGGCTGGGTTCCTCACTCGCTTCTTCGGTGAGAAGGCGAAGGGCCGCGACTGGTACGAGGCGAAGTTCATCCCCTTTATCGGCCCGTTCGCGCTCTACGGCCTCCTGTTCACGATCGTGCTGCTATTCGCGCTGCAGGGTGAGGCGATCACGTCGCAGCCGTGGGACGTCGCCCGGATCGCGCTGCCGCTGTTGGCGTACTTCGCGATCATGTGGTTCGCAGGCCTCCTGCTCGGGAAGGGCATCGGCCTCAACTACGCCCGCTCGACGACCCTCGCGTTCACGGCGGCAGGCAACAACTTCGAGCTCGCCATCGCCGTCGCGATCGGCACCTTCGGCGCGACCAGCGGCCAGGCCCTCGCAGGCGTCGTCGGCCCGCTCATCGAGGTGCCCGTGCTCGTGGGTCTGGTCTATGTCTCGCTCTGGGCCGCCCGCACGTGGTTCCACACCGACCCGTATGCGGTTCCCGCCGTCACCAAATCGAGGGCATCATGACCACCACCGAGCTCTGCACGCCGACCCCGACGCACGTCATCGGCGAAGACGCCGCCGATGCTGTCGCTTCAACGCTCAAGGCGCTGGCCGATCCGTTCCGGCTGCGGATGCTGTCGGCGATCGCGACGGACCCGCGCGGCGAGGCCTGCGTGTGCGACCTCGCCGAGCTCGCCGACGTCTCCCAGCCCACCGTCTCGCATCACTTGAAGAAGCTCAAGGACACCGGGCTGCTGGCCTCCGAGCGGCGCGGCACCTGGGTGTACTACAGCATCCTGCCGGCGCGGAAGCAGGCCGTGACCGCGCTGCTGGACGCGTTCGCGCCCGCCGCGATCGCCGACGCGCAGGCCGAGCAGGAAGACCGCGCGACGGCACTGGCCGCCCTCGACGCGAAGGTCGAGCACCTCGCCGCCGAGCTCGCCGACGAGATGACGCACCTGAACCGCAACCTCGTCGTCACGATCGTGCGCGAGTCGTTCGCGGGTCTCGTCCGCTCGGCGAAGCTCACCCAGCATATGATCCCGCTCACCGAACGTTTCGCCCGTCAGCGTCTCGCCGACCTCACACGGGATCGCGAAACGGGGATGCCGCAGGTGCTGTTCGTGTGCGTCGCAAACGCGGGCCGTTCTCAGCTCGCCGCCGCCCTCGTCAATCAGCTCTCCGGCGGTGCGGTTGTTGCCCGGTCGGCCGGGTCGACGCCAGCGGCCGAGGTGCACCCGCACGTGCGCTCGATCCTCGCCGACATCGAAGGCGAGCAGGACGCCGCGGCCGCGTTCCCGAAGCCGCTCACCGACGACGCCGTCCGCGCCGCGGACGTCGTGGTCACGATGGGCTGCGGGGACGTGTGCCCGATCATCCCCGGCGTCCGCTACGAAGATTGGGCTGTCGGTGACCCCGCCCTCGCCTCCGAAGACGGCGTTGCGGCGATCGCCGCTGACATCGAGGCCCGCGTCCGTGGCCTGCTCGCCGAGCTGTGCGTTCCCGTCGACGGTGACGGCGCATGACAAGCGAGACGCGACGTGCGCCGGTGCGCGGGTCGGCGTGGGAAGTGTTCCG
Organism: Microbacterium sp. HSID17254; assembly: GCF_003989315.1. NCBI lineage: Bacteria > Bacillati > Actinomycetota > Actinomycetes > Micrococcales > Microbacteriaceae > Microbacterium > Microbacterium sp. HSID17254. The sequence goes on along the minus strand of NZ_RBLT01000031.1, from coordinate 8,706 downwards.
GGTGTTCCTGCGCCTCGGGGTGACCTCGTTCGGCGGGCCGATCGCGCACCTGGGCTACTTCCGCACCGAGATCGTGGAACGCCGACGCTGGATGGACGACCGCGCCTACGCCGACCTGGTCGCGCTGTGCCAGTTCCTTCCCGGCCCGGCCTCGAGCCAGGTCGGGTTCGGCATCGGCCTGCACCGCGCCGGATACCGGGGCGCGCTGGCCGCATTCATCGCCTTCACGCTCCCGTCCGCGGCCCTCATGCTCGCCTTCGCCTCCGGCGCCGCCCTGTTCACCGGCACCATCGGGGAAGGCATCCTCGCCGGGCTGAAGATCGTGGCGGTCGCGATCGTCGCGCAGGCCGTCCTCGGCATGGCGAAGACACTCACCCCGGACCGGCAGCGCGCCGCGATCGCAGCCGTCGCAGCCCTCGCCGCGCTGCTGCTGGCCGGATCGCTCGGCCAAATCATGGCGATCGTCCTCGGCGGGATCGCCGGATACTTCGTCTGCCGCGCACCCGCCGCGAACACGGCGACAGCGGTGCGGTTCCCGGTGACCCGGGCCGCGGGGATCGCCGCGCTCACCCTGTTCGTCGCAATCCTGGCCGGGATGCCGATCCTCGCCGCCGTCACCGGCAACGACAGCGTCGCCCTGTTCGATGCGTTCGCGCGGGCCGGAGCGCTCGTATTCGGCGGCGGGCACGTCGTGCTCCCGCTCCTGCAATCCGGCGTCGTCGATCCCGGCTGGGTCACGAACGCGGACTTCCTCGCCGGATACGGTGCAGCCCAGGCCGTGCCTGGCCCGCTGTTCACCCTCGCCGCTTTCCTCGGCGGCGCCGCTGACGTCGGCCCGGGCGGGGCGGCGGGGGCGGGCATCGCGCTGGCCGGGATCTTCCTGCCCGGCTTCCTCCTCCTCATCGGCGTGCTGCCGTTCTGGAACCGCCTGCAGCACCACGAGCGGGTTCAGGCCATCATGCGGGGCGCGAACGCGGCCGTCGTCGGCATCCTCGCCGCCGCCCTCTACACACCCGTGTTCACCACCGCGATCCTCACCCCGCCCGCCTTCGCACTCGCGCTGGTCTGCTTCGTGCTGCTCGTCGCGTGGAAGCTCCCGCCCTGGATCGTCGTGATCATCGGAGCCGCAGGCGGCATCCTCGCCACCACCCTCACCTGACCGACCCGATCGGAAACGAGAACCCTCATGTCTACTCCCACCGTCCTGTTCGTCTGCGTCCACAACGCCGGCCGTTCCCAGATGGCCGCAGGCTACCTCCGCCACCTCGCGGGCGACCGCATCGAGGTCCGTTCGGCAGGCTCGATCCCCGCGGACCAAATCAATCCCGTCGCCGTCGAGGCGATGCTCGAAGAGGGCATCGACATCCGCGGCGAGGCCCCGAAGATCCTCACCACCGACGCCGTGCAGGACTCCGATGTCGTCATCACGATGGGCTGCGGCGACGCCTGCCCGTTCTTCCCCGGCAAGCGCTACGAGGATTGGAAGCTCGATGACCCCGCGGGCCAGGGCATCGACGCTGTCCGTCCGATCCGCGACGACATCAAACGCCGCATCCAGGAACTCATCGCCTCCCTCGAGCCCGCGAGCACCGAGGCGGCCAGCGCATGAGCGCGTCGGTGCTGTTCGTCTGCAAGAAGAACGGCGGCAAATCGCAGATAGCCGCCGCGCTCATGCGGCAGCACGCCGGCGACGCCATCACCGTCTATTCGGCCGGTACTGCGCCGGGCGATACGCTTAGTGCCCTCGCCGAGGAAGCGATCGTCGAGGTCGGTGCGTCGATGGAGGGCGAGTATCCGAAGCCCATCGATCCCGAGATCCTCCGCAGCGTGGATCGGGTCATCGTGCTCGGCGACGAGGCGAAGGTCGCCCCGGTCGACGGCATGGCCGGAACGATCGAGACCTGGACCTTCGAAGACCAGGCTGCATCCGACGTCGGCGGCGGCGACCGCACGCGGGCGATCCGGGATCAGATCGCCGAACGCGTCCTGCGCCTCGCCAGCGAGCTCAGCGCCGCGATGTCGTAACTCTGAACGGGAGGGCAGGAGTAGTCGCTGGCCCTCCCGTCCAGCGCGGCGGACGGCCGATGAGCCTTGCATGAGCCGAGCACGCAGTCGGGTCAGTGTGAGGGCAGGTTCCCGCTCAATCGTGCGTGGAAGGTTCCGCTCGCCTCGTTCAAGCCGATGATCTCGACCTCGATGTCGTGTTCGCGGTACTTCTGCTCGATTCCATCGAGCGCTGCGACGGTCGAGGCGTCCCACACGTGCGACTTCGACATGTCGATCACGACACGCTTCGGGTCGTCGGCGTACTCGAACTGGGTGGTCAGGTCGTTCGAGGACGCGAAGAACAGCTCGCCATCGACCTCATAGTGCGCCGTGTCTTCGTTAGCGCTGAAGGTGCGGGTGACGGTGGTGAAGTGGGCGACGCGGCGCACGAACAGGATCGCGGCGACGAACACGCCGATGATGACCCCGACGGAGAGGTTGTGGGTGATGAGCACCGGGATGACGGTGACGAGCATCACGATCGTCTCGCTCTTGGGCATCCGCTTCAGCGTGGAGGGTGCGATGGAGTGCCAGTCGAAGGTGAGGAACGCGACCATGAACATGATCGCCACCAGTGCCCCGATGGGGATCAGGTTCATTATCGGGCCGAGGAACCACACCAGGATCAGGAGGAACACGCCGGCGGCGAACGTGGAGACGCGGGTGCGGGCGCCGGAGGCGCGCACGTTGATCATGGTCTGCCCGATCATCGCGCAGCCACCCATGCCACCGAAGAGGCCAGAGAGGATGTTCGCGCCGCCTTGCCCCATCGCCTCGCGGGTCTTGTTCGAGTGCGTGTCGGTGATGTCGTCCACGAGCTTCGCGGTCATCAGTGACTCCATGAGCCCCACCGCGGCCATGCCGAGGGCATACGGGGCAATGATTTGCAGTGTCTCGAAGGTGAGCGGTACATCGGGGAAGAACGGCATCGGCGGGCCGCCGGGCAGTTCGCCGAGACCGCCGACGGTCTTCACATCGAGGTTCAGCAGCCACACCGCGAGGGTCATCACGATCACGACCACCAGAGGCGCGGGCACAGCCTTCGTGAGCTTCGGGAAGAGCCATAGGATCAGGATGCTGACGATGATCATCGGGTACATCAGCCAGGACGCGCCGGTGAAATGCTCCAATTGGGCGACAGCGATGAGGATCGCGAGGGCGTTGACGAACCCGACCATCACGCTGCGCGGGATGAACCGCATGAGCTTGCCGACACCGAGCAGGCCGAGAACGATCTGGAAGATGCCGCCGAGGATCACGGTCGCGATGAGGTAGTCGAGGCCGTACTCGTCGGCGACCGGCCGGATGACGAGCGCGATCGCTGCGGTCGCCGCGGTAATCATCGCGGGCCGCCCACCGAGGAACGCGATCGAGATTGCCATCACGATCGAGGAGAACAAGCCCACCTCGGCCGGCACGCCTGCGGCGATCGCGAACGCGATGGCCTCCGGGATGAGCGCGAGGCCGACCACCATACCCGCGAGGACTTCCTTCGTCAACAGCTTCGGCGAACGGAACACATCCATCACGGTCGGCCGAGGCCAGTAGCGTTCCTTGTCGCGTGCGGGCGCGCTCATTCTGCCTCCCAGAGAGGTGCGGGAAAATAGGGTGACGGCGGTCGAGGTCGGAGCCCGCCAAACCCAACTCTACCGTTACGTGAGGGTTGGGTGCCAAATCGAGGCAGAGGAGTACCCGATGGCAGGAACGATCCATATCGGCGAGGTCGCTGAGCGCACCAGCCTGTCGCTGCGCACCCTCCGCCACTACGACGAGATCGGGCTCGTCTCCCCGAGCGACCGCACCAGTGGCGGGTTCCGCCTCTACACCGACGCCGACGTCGAGCGGCTCCTCCTGATCCGCCGGATGAAGCCGCTCGGGTTCTCCCTCGACCAGATGGGCGAAGTCCTCGCCGCTGCTGACGCACTGGCGGATGATCCGTCAGACAGCGCCGCGCGCGCAGCGCTGGATACGTTCGTGACCGACGCAGAGGAGCGTCGCGAGAAACTCGCGAAACAACTGGACGCCGCCGACGAACTCATCGCGCGCCTCCGCGACGTATAAGCCTGCGGCAGATGCACGCCCGGCCCAAGTGTTCACCGGTGGGGTTGCATGTTCGCGGAACATGCAACCCCACACCTCAGAAACCATGGCCTGAACCCGCTTCTTCCGGCGATTTAGTCTTCAGGAATCGTGAACTTGCGGGTTTCGCCGGTCATGCGGGCGGTGGTGTCGAACGCGGCGAGCTCGGCGGGGTGGAGTTGGTGCTGCACGACGAAGGCCCGGTCCTTGATCCGCCAGAGCCCTTGCCCGGTGCCGAGTCCGGGCAGCAGGCGGCGTTCGGTGCCGGTCAGCCCGAGCGCGACGGCGGTGGGGCCGAGCTGATCGGTCTCCTGCCGGTAGACGATCCTCGTCTCCGCGTTTGCCAGCAGGCTGTTCGCCAGCGCCCGGTTCGCCGATCCGGCATCGCCGACGTTCTCCAAGTCGGTGAGCTTGTGGAACACCAAGAGATTGGCCAGCCCGTAGTGCCGGGCGAGACGCCAGTGGGCGTCCATCCTGCGCAGGAGCGCCGGGTGGGACATGAGCCTCCATGCCTCGTCGTAGACGACCCATCTGCGGCCCCCGTTGGGGTCGAGCAGGGCGGCTTCCATCCATGCCGACGAGCAGGTCATCAGCACCGAAATCAACGTGCTGTTCTCGGTGACGCGCGAAAGATCGAGGCTGACCATCGGCAGCGACGGGTCGAACCTGACGGTGCTCGGCCCGTCGAACAGGCCGGCCAGGTCCCCGGCCACCAGGCGGCGCAGCGCGTGGCCGACCTGGCGGCCGTCCTCGGTGAGCCGGCCGTCCGGGTCGTCGGCAGGGTCGGGGCGCAGCAGCCGGTCGACCACCATCGGCAGGATCGGCACGTCCGCGTCGCGGACCGCGCCGGCCAGGGCGGTGTCGATCGCGGTGTGCTCCAACGGCGCCAACCGCCGATCCAGCACCGTCTCCGTCAAGGCTCCGAGCAGATCGCGGCGTCGCGCGGCGAGGGTGGTGGCCCACTCCTGGTCGGACAGGCCGCCGGGCCGGTAGCCCTCATCCAAGGGGTTGAGCCTGTTGCCCATCCCGTGCCCGAGGATGATCGCTTTCCCGCCGACTGCTTCGGCGACGCCGGAGTGCTCGCCTTTGGGGTCGCCGGGGACATAGACGCGGTACCCGAAGGGCAGACTGCGGGTGTAGAGGCTCTTGGCGAGCGACGATTTCCCGGAGCCGACGATCCCCGCCAAGATCAGGTTCGGCGCGGTGATGATGCCCCTGCGGTACAACTCCCACGGGTCGTACACGAACGAGGAGCCGCTGTAGAGGTCTTGGCCGATGAAGATTCCCGCGGCTCCGAGCCCGGCTTCGGCCAGGAACGGGTACTGCCCGGCGAGCACGGCGCTGGTGTCCTGATGCCGGGCCACCCGGAAGCGGCCCGGTGTCCTCAGCGCGGCCGGGCCGGGCTCGCCGGCGGCGGGCAGGTAGACCGTGGCACGGCGTTCAGCCCGTTCGGCGGCGGCCTTGGCCTGGGCCGCTTCCTTCTCGACGTGACGCTGCTCGGCGACGAGGCGGGCGGCGGCTTGCCGCCGCTGCTTGCGCAGCCGGCGCCGCTCCGAGGCGGGAGTGACGAGGACAGCGGTGTGCAGCTTCTCGCCCCGGCTCACAACGACCGCCCCCGCGCCCCGGAGACCCAACCGCCGGCGGGACGGTCGAACCATGACGAGTCCGGCGCCGGGCGAGGCTGCTGTGGCATGTCCGGCTTGGGCTGCGGCGGGCCCTCGATGCCGAGCGGTGCCAGCGCGTCCGCGTTCTGGCGAGCGGCCTCCGCGACCCATCCGGGAAACAGGCACTCATGCTCGGGCCTGCTGCCGGGGTTGTCGATGGCGTACTGGCGGGCGTCGCCGGCCGCTGCCAGGAAGGCGGCGAGGTCGCGCATCGCGCGGTCCGGGGCGACCGGCGCTCCGGCGCCGGTGAACAGGTCCCGGCCGACGAGCGTCTGCCCGGTCGCGGTGTCCTCGATGCGGTAGGCATATCGCTGGTGCTCGCCCAGCGGCGAGTCCGGCCAGACGGTCAAGGTGAGCGTCCCGACGTGCCGGGACATCGAAGCGGTGGGGTCTGCGCTGTTCATGGCGGGCAGGTGCGCGCCGGCACGTCTCCGTGGTGGCTATGTCAGAGCGACAGCCCGCGGGCCTGCTTGACGGCGGCGACGCCGGGATGCTCGAACCAGCCCCCGTCACGGACGGCGCTACGCCGCCCGGCCGTCTCTCGCTCACGGCCTGTCGTCGGGCGGCGGGCCGGGACGTGCGCCCCTGCTTCTTTGTCGATGGCGTCCTCGGCACGGATCAGGTGCCGCCGGTACAGGGCGACGTGCCCGGCCATCGGGTTGTAGGTCATCGCGTAGTCGCCGGTCTCGGCCTGCCGGTCCCCGGGATAGACCGGGGCGGTGTCGTGAACGTCGCCGTTCTCCAAGGCGGCGTTCGTGGTCTCCTCGCCGTAGTCCCACGCCGACAGATGCTCGATCCCCGCCTCGACCCCGTGGGCGTCGATGAGGTCGATCACCCGGTCGGCTTCCTCGCCTTGGAGGAACACGACGCCAACCCACCGCTCCACCATCCGGTCCTGCGGGTTCCACACGATCCGGCCCGAGTGGGTCATGGCCGCGCTCAGGCGGTCGTCGGCCTGGTCGATGAGCGTGCCGGCCTGGTGCAGCTCATCCGCTGCGGCCAGCGCCTCGGCCGCACCGCCGCTGTACTCGCGGGACTCGTCGGTGACGTGATGCTGCCGGCTCAGATGGGCGGCGGCGAGCTGGTCGAGCACCTGCCGCAGCGATCGCAGCCCGCCCAACAGCTCACCGATCACCACGTAGGTCTCGGACGGGTCCTCGAAGCTACGGCTGGCGTGAGCCAGACCGCGCAACGCCTCGTAGGCATCGCTGGCATCGCTGGTCGGGTTCGTGTATGTCGGCATCACGGGCCTCCTTCAACGAGGGTGGGATGCCTGCCAGGTGAGCGCGCCGGTCACACCGTGCGGCACAGCGGCAGCGCGGCCGCCGTGAACGCGACGGCTTGCTGGCCGACGAGCCTTCGGGTCTCGCAGGAGGCTTGGATCGAGGCTTGTTCGATCGCGGCGACTGCGGCTTCCAGCTCGTCGACGCTGGGGGCGGAGACGGAGATGAGCCCGGAGACCCGTAGAATCCCGTGGCCGGCGGTCAGGTCGGCTTCCTGCTGGAGAACGTCTTGGTATTCGGCGGTCTGCGCGGCGTCCTCGATCTGCCCGATTCGGGCGCGCTGGGCCGCATCGGAGATGTGTTCGACCTTCTTCTTGCGGATGTCGCGGGCCGCCTGGTCCGAGCGCATCGGGGTGTAGATCAGCGACACCGCCCGTTGGATGCCGGTGGAGAGCAGCACCGGCGCGAGGAACCCCGGATAGACGAGGCTGCGGGGCCACTCCGAGACCCACAGCACGGTGTGCCAGGCGGAGTCGGTGCGCAGGTTGCCCCAGGTCTCGGTGACCGCGACCGGGCCGGCGGCGGCGAGCTCCTGCCCGAGCCGGCCGTGGCGCTCCAAGGTGGCGGCCACGGCCGGGTCATACGCCGAGCGGAGGATGACCGCGACCTGACCGGGGCCGAGCCACCCCGAAGGGGTCAAGTCCGCCGAACGCAGCGCGGCGACCAGCGTCGCCATCTCCTGCCGGAGCACCGCGGCGGCGCCGCGGATGCCGCCGCCGGCGGTCCTGATCTGCCGGGAGGCGACCTTCATGTCCAGGGAGAGGCTGACCGTGGTGGCGTGCCGTTCCCCGGCGGGGCCGGCCCGCTCGATCAGTTCGCGGTAGGTGGTCGCGGCCCAGGAGCCGTCGTCGGTGCCGTGCTCGGCCCACCACTCGGCCAGCCCGCTACCGGAGTCGGGCAGGGTTCGTTCGAGCACTTGCAGGGTCGCGATCCGCCCGGACCGGCAGACCGTGGCGAGCACTCGCCCCCAGGAGGTGACGCGGCGCTCTTGCTCGCCGGGGTCGAGCAGGATGAATGCCGGATGGGTCACTTCCGTCACGACCGTCAAGGTTGCCTGGCGGGGGTCGTGGATCATGCACGCCCCGGTCTCGGGGTCCAGGTGCTCCCGAAGCCGGGCCATGTCACCGGGCAGCGCGAGACTTCCGGCAGGGCGGGGCTTGACGATCCGCCGCCGGTAGAGCAGTTGCCCGCCGGTGGAGCGCCACAGCCACCAGAGCGCGACAGGGAGCCATTCGACCATCGGCCTCCCAGCGATGGGCACCCAGGTCAGCACGACCGCGAGCAGCCAGACCGGGGCGGTGTAGACCAGCAGCATCCCGGCGCCGCCGTAGAACGCGGCCAGCAGCGCCAGGCCGCCGATGCCGAGGGTGATGAGCTGCGCGACCGAGAGGCCGAGCAGCACCCCTCGGCGGGTGAGTCGGCTGAACTTCATCGGCGTCAGCTCGCTACCGGGTGTCTTCTGGTCCGTGGTGGGCATGGGTGGTCACTCCTTGCCCCACGGCGATGCCGTGGGGTTGGACGGCTCCGTGGGCGTCCTCGGCTGCGGCGTGGACGGCGGGGGCGTCTGCGACGGCGGCGGGGTGCCGCCGTTCTGCCCGCCTGCGGCGTCGGCGGCGGTCTCGGCCTGACCAGAC
>NZ_RBLT01000030.1:0-46726 GCF_003989315.1 Microbacterium sp. HSID17254 | reverse complement strand
GCCGTGCCCGCCCGGAAGCCCGCGGCGTGGCCCTCGGCGTACCCGCGGCGGCGCGCGCGCTCCTGCTCCCCGCGGTGGTCCGAGCCGCCGAGCCGGGGGAACGCGGCGGGGGCGAAGGCGTCAGTAGACATACTCGTCCTCGTCGGCCCGCTGCACGGTGATGTCCCCGGCGGCCTCCAGCGCCCGGATCGTGCGGACGATCTCGGCCCGCGCTTCCTCGACCTGGGAGACGCGCACGGGGCCCAGCGTCCTGGCCTCCTCGTCGAGGTTCTCGCGGTTGCGCTCGGACACGTTGCGGCGGATGAGGTCGACGATCGGCTGCTGGGCGCCCTTGAGGGCCAGCGCCAGCGACCGGATGTCCATGCCCCGCAGCACGCGCTGGGTGTCCCGGTCGTCGAGCTTGACGATGTCCGCGAACGTGAACATGCGCGAGCGGATGTCCTCCGCGAGGGCGCTGTCGCGGTCCTCGATGCTCGCCAGCAGGGCCTTCTCGATGGTGGCTCCCGAGCGGCCGATGATCTCCACGAGCGGCTCGACGCCGCCGAGCACCTCGGGGCTGTCCCGCGACGCGAGGCTGCCGGTCCGCGCCTTGAGGGCGTCGGCGACGATGGCGATGGCCTCCTGGGAGGCGGTGCCCATGGTGGCGATGGCCTGCGCGACGTCGGTCCGGGCGGGGTCGGGCAGCGCGGCGAGCACGGCGGCGGCCTGATCGGCGGGGAGGTGCGCGAGCACGAGTGCGACGGTCTGCGGCAGCTCGCCGTCCAGGAGCGTGGCGAGATGGGCGGCGTCGGCGGAGGCGAGGAAGTCGAACGAGGCGCTCATCGACGTGGAGCCCACGCGGCCGAGCACGGCGGCCGCCCGCTCCGACCCGAAGGAGGCCTCCAGGAGCCCGGCGGCGATGTCGCGCCCGCCGCGGGCGGGGGGCAGGTGCCCGGCCGCGATGCGATGGAACTGTCCCAGCGCCTGGGCGGTCGTCTCCGCATCGAGGTCCTGCAGCCCGATGATCTCGGCGGCGACGGCCTCGGCCTCGGTCTCCGAGAGATGCTTCATGACCTCGACGGCCTGCGCGCGGTCGAGGTTCATGAGGACGATGGCGGCCGTCTGCCGATCGGTGAGTCCGCTCATGCCCGCGACCTGTCGTCGATGAGGGTGCGCAGCAGCTCGGCCGTGCGCTGCGGGTCCTGCCGGGTGAGGGCGTCGATCTCGGCACGGCGGCGCTCGAGGCTGATCTGCGCGGGCTCGGGCTCGGGGTCCGGGTCGAGATCCGGCACCGGCTCGAGGAAGGCGAGCGGGGTGGTCGGCGCCTCCAGCACGGCCGTCGGTGCATCGGCGGAGAGCGCGGCGAGCTCGGCGGGCCGGTCACCGAAGAGCTGGTCGAACTCCTCCACACCCGCCGCCTTCCGTCGGGACCTGATGATCAGCGCGGTGATCGCGGCGATGAGCGGGATGGCGATGGCAGCGGCGATGATGACGGTGTTCAGGAGCGCGGCCTGACGGGCGCCCTCTTCGGCCTCCTTCGCCGCCTGCAGCGCGGCCTGGGCGGCCTCGGCGTCCGTCTGGCTGAACGCGACGAGCTCGACGGCGAGTTCGTCGCCGCGGGTGCGGTCGATGCCGGCTGCGGTGGCGACGAGGTCGCTGAGCTGCGCGGAGCTGAGGTCTCCGCCCGCACCGGCGTCCACGGCGACCGACACCGACTGCCGCAGCAGGTTTCCGGCGGGGGTGGACGTGCTCTCCGTGGCCTTGTTCACCGCGTTGGTGCGCGTCTCCTCGGAGGACCGGTAGGTGCCGTCGCCGTTCCCGTTCGGCACGGCGATGTTGTCCGGACCCAGGACCCCGGCCTCGGAGGTGGAGCCGTTGCTGTTCTGCTCGCGGACCTCTTCGGTGAGAGGGGGCGCGCCCTCGGCCGGCGTGTACGTCTCCTCGACGCGTTCGTTCACCGAGCGGTCGATCTCGGCGACCACCGTCACGGTCGCGTTGCCCGGGCCGACCACGGTGTCCAGCATCTGCTGCACGCTCGCGGCCACGCGGGCCTCGTAGTCGCTCGCCTGCTGGTCGAGGCCGCCGGTGGCTCCACCGCCCACGGTCGACAGCGTCCGCCCTGTCTGGTCGACGACGGCCACGTTCTCCGGCTTCATCCCGCTGACGGCGGCCGAGGTGAGGTGCACGATGGCCTCGACCTGCTTCTGGTCGAGCGTCGTGCGTCCGGCGGTCTCCACGAACACGGAGGCCGTCGCGTCGACGGTCTCCGACACGAAGACGCTCTCCTCGGGGATCGCGAGCTGCACGGAGGCCGCGGAGACGCCGTCGATCGCGGAGATCGTGGCGGCGAGCTCGCCCTCGATCGCGCGCTTGTAGGTGACCGACTGCTGGAACTCGCTCGTGGTGACGCCCATGTCGTCGAGCAGCGAGTACCCGGCCGATCCGGCGCTCGGCAGCCCGGCGGAGGCGGCGGCGAGCCGCTGGTCGTAGACGTCCTTCTCGGGGACGAGCACGGTGGCGCCGCCGTCGGCGAGCTCGTAGGGGACGGAGGCGGAGCGCAGCTGCTCCACCACGGCGTTCGCGTCCGTGGCGTTCAGCCCCGAGAACAGCGGTGTGTACGTGGGGCGGGTGAGCCAGCTGGACAGGGCGACGATGCCGAGTGCGAGCACGGCGATGCCGATGATGGCGATGGTCCGCTGCGCGAGCGAGAATCCGGCGATCACCCGCCGCATCCGCTGGAACGCCCCGGTCACTGCCGGGGGCATCAGGCCTGCATCCGCATGATCTCGTTGAACGCGTCGACGCCCTTGTTGCGGACGGCGGCGACGAGTTCGAGGGTGACCGCGGCGCGCGACGAGGCGATCATCGCGGCGTGGATGTCGTCGAGGTCGCCGGTCACGGCGGCGACTTTCAGGGTGTCGGACTCGGACTGCAGCGAGCGCAGCTCGTCGATCGCCCCGGTGACGCTGTTCGCGAAGGCCGTGTCGTCGCCGGTCTTCGCACCCGTCACGGGCGAGGTGGTCATGCCGAGGGACGAGGCGACGGCCTCGATGCCGGCGACGGCGCTCACGCGTTCCGCCCGATCTGCAGCGCCGCCTCGTAGGAGGTGCGGGCGCGGTCCACGATCGCCGCGCTCGCCTGGTATCCGCGCTGCGCGAGGATCAGCTGGCTCATCTGGTCTCCCAGGTCGATGTCGGGGTAGCGCACGTAGCCGTCGGCGTCGGCGAGCGGGTGGTCGGGCTGGTGCACGAGCCGGCCCTCGGCGTCGCCCTGGACGGTCCCGGCGACGTAGACCCCGGGGGACTGGTCGCTGGTCTGCGCCAGGATGTAGCGCGCCCGGAACGCCGCGCCGTCGGTCGACGTCGCGGTGTTGATGTTGGCGATGTTGTCGCTGATGGCGTCGAGCCACTTCCGGTGCACGGTCAGTCCCGTGCCGGCGATCCCGATGGCGTCGAAGGTCATGACGTCCTCATCGCGGTGCGCATCGAGGAGAACGATCCGTTCACGGCCTGCGTCGCGAACTGATAGCGGAGCATGGTGTCGATGCTGGAGAGGGTCTCGGTGTCGAGGTTCACGTTGTTGCCGTTCAGCCGCGTCGGCTCGAGCGATGTCCCGACCGTGGCGGACACGTCCCCGTCACCGGCGGCGATCGAGTCGGCGAGCGCGGCCTCGAACTGCACGCGCTTGGCGTGGTAGTCGGGGGTGTTGATGTTGGCGATGTTGTCGGCGATGGCTCGCTGGCGCAGCGAGAGGCCGTTCAGCGCACTGGTCAGTGCGGTGATGGTCACAGAGTCGAACACGAACCGGCTCCCCGTGTGTGGGTGAAGTGGCCGTTCCCTGGCCGAGTCTTGCGAGCCATCCGTGCTCTCGGGGGACTGTCGGCCGTCCGTGCGGTTTCGTTAGGAGGGTTCCTCACCCGTCCACGTCGAGGTAGGCGGGGGCATCGGGAGAGCGGGGTGCCGGCACGCGCCGGACGGCACCGAGGTGCTGCCGCAGCCCCTCGAGCTCCGACCGGGCGCGTTCCATGGCGGCGTGCTGCCGGTCGATCACCGCACGGGCGCGATCGGCCAGGTGCGGGGGGAGCGGGGAGGACGGCGGCGCCCAGGGGATGATGTCGTGCACCTCGACGGCTCCCGCCGGCGCGGCGAGGATCCGGTCGGCGTCCGCTTCGAGCCGGTCGAGCAGCGCGGCCCAGTCCTCGTCCGTCATGCGCGGCCCTCCACGACGGCCAGGGCGGCGGCGTGCCAGGCGTCGCGCAGCGGCACGACGAGCTCGCGGCAGGCATGCGTGCGCTCCGGATCGCGGCCGATGTTGGCGCCGATCAGCGTCTGCGAGAGGAAGACGTACAGCGAGCGCAGCCCGGCGCTGCCGCTCCAGTCGTCGGTGAGGGACGACGACAGCTCGGCCACGATCGCCTGCGCGTGCTGGAGCTGGGTGTTGGCCTCGGTCCAGTCGGCCGCCCGCTGCGCCGTCTCGGCGCGTTCGATGTCGAGCAGGAGCCGGTCGTAGAGCATCGTGACCAGGCGCTCCGGCGGGGCGGACAGGATGGCGTCCTCGCGGTACCGCTGCTGGGCACGCAGGGCGGCGTTCATGCTCACGAGTCCGACCCGGAGCGGCTGCTCGGCAGCGCGTTGATCTGGGAGGCGAGGTACGACGACTGCGACTGCATCTGCGACAGCATCACCTCGAGGCGCGCGTACGTGCGCTCCAGCGACGCCTTGCGCTGCGCGAGGCGCACGTCCCAGCGCTCCATCTGCTCGCCGAGGCTCTTGACCTCGCTCTCCTGACCCGTGATCCGCGAGGTGAGCAGCCCGTCGTACTTGTCCGAGTACGAGGTCGCCGTCTGCTCCACGCGTGCCGCGACCGCGGAGAAGAGCGCGCCGACGGCCGCGGGGTCCTTCGCCAGCGCCTCGGAGAACTTCTCCTCGTCGAACGTGAGCTTGCCGTACATGTCGGTCGAGATGCCGATCGTGGAGGGCGAGACGCCGTCCACGGGGTGCTGCACGGCGTCGGCGAGGGCCGTCCGCAGACCGCGGATGGTGCTGTCGCCGGTGAAGACGCCGAGGGTGGTCTTCTCGCCCTGTCCCGCGGCGACCGTCGCCTTCGAGCCGTTGTCGATGCGGGTGAAGATGTCCGTGAGGAGGGCGATGAACTCGCCGGAGGCCTTGGTCCTGGCCTCGCCGTCGACGGCGACGGTGACCGTGACGGGGGTCGTCGAGACGGTGGAGACCGTCACGTCGACGCCCTCGAAGAGATCGGTGAACGTGTTGCCGGACGAGGTGATGACCTGTTCGGCCGCCGTGCCGGCCCAGAGGCGCAGCTGCGCATCCGTGCCTGTGGCGATGACAGCGGCGCCCGGCTCCGTGGACACGTCCGTGGCGGTGCCGGCGGCCACCGCGGCGAGGTCGCCCGCGTAGACGCGGAAGCGTCCTGCCTCTCCGGACTCCTCGGCCCGGAGCTGCAGGCGGTAGACGGGGGTGCCGTCGGCATCCTTGCCGGCGGGGACGGCCGTGGCGAGGACACCGGTGTCGGCGTCGTTGATGGCCTGGGCGATGTCCTGCATCGACGTCGAGTCGGCCTGCACCTGGACGCGCTTCCCCGTGGCGTCCTCGAGCGTCAGGACGGGCGGGTCCGCGGGCCAGCGGCTCGCGGACGCGGAGACCACCGTGTGCGCCTGGGCGAGGCGGTCGACGACGATGTCGGTGGACACGGGCGCGGCGCCGGTGCGCAGGGCGACCTTCACCGACTCCGACGACGCGCTGCCGGTGAAGCGGTCGAGACCGCCGGGCGCTGCGGCCTTCTCGGCGGCGGCGGCGAGGTTCTGCACGGCCGTGTTGAGGGTGCGCAGCTGCGTCATGACGACGTTCTTGTCGTCGATCTTGGCCTTGAGCAGCGTGCGGGGGATGGCGTGCACGTCCATGAGGGCCTTGATGACCTCGGTGGTCTTGAGCCCCGACACGAGGCCGTCGAGCGAGAGCGACATGCGGCTTCCCTTCTGTGTGCGGCGGGGTCCGGGCGACGGCCGAAGCCGTCACCCGGACCCCCGGAGTGATTCCGTGCGGCGGCGCGGATCAGCGCAGCAGCTGGAGCACGCCCTGGTTGGCCTGGTTGGCCTGGGCCAGCATGGCCGTTCCCGCCTGCGACAGGATGTTCGCCGACGTGAACTTGACCATCTCGGACGCCATGTCGGTGTCGCGGATACGGCTCTCGGCGGCGGCGAGGTTCTCGGCCGACACGTTGAGGCTGTTGATGGTCGACTCGAAGCGGTTCTGCAGCGCACCGTAGCCGGCACGTGCGGTCGAGACCGCCTGGATCTGCGTGTCGATGCCCGCCAGAGCCGCACCGTACGATGCCGCGTCGGTCATGGTGCCGGCGAGCGTCTCGATGGTGGTGCCGAGGTTGGCGAAGTTGGTCAGGCCGACCGAGATCTGGTCCTCGGCGGCGACCGCGCCCGCACCCACCTGGAACGTCAGCGTCGTGCCGCCCGAGAGCAGCTTGATGCCGTTGAAGTTGGTGCTGTCGGCGATCCGGGTGAGCTCGTCGGCGAGGGCGCCGATCTCAGTCTGGATCGCTTCGCGCGACTTCGCGTTGTTCGAGTCGTTCGCACCCTGAGCGGTCAGGTCGCGCACGCGCTGCAGGATGGAGTGCACCTCGGTCAGGGCGCCTTCCGCGGTCTGGATGACCGAGATGCCGTCCTGGGCGTTGCGAGCCGCGACGTTCAGGCCGTTGACCTGCGAACGCAGGCCCTCGGAGATCGCGAGGCCGGCGGCGTCGTCCGCGGCACGGTTGATGCGCAGACCGCTCGAGAGCTTCTCGAGCGACTTCGACAGGTCGTTCTGCGTGTTGGACAGGTTGCGGTAGGCGTTGAGCGCGCCCACGTTGGTGTTGATCTGCATACCCATGAGGGTTTCCTCCGTGATGTGTTGTGCAGGAGACCATCCGTGGTCTCCTGCTCTCACCTATCGGCGGAGGATGCGGACGCGTTAGGCGGGGGCGGCGGCGCGGAAGACCTCACCGATCCGGACGCCGGCGGCCTCGGCGATGCGGCCGAAGTACGCATCCCGCGCGGCGGGCGAGACGCGGGTGGTGGTCGTGGTCTCTGTGCCGCCCTCGGCGAAGTAGCGGTCCAGGGCGTCGCGGAGCAGGCGCACGGCCTCCGCCCGCTGCTGCGAGACGGCCGAGTGGGTCACGCCCAGCTCCTCGGCGATCTCCTTGACGGGGCGCTCCTCGACGTAGACGGCCACGACGATGCGCCGCATGCGCTCGGGGAGAGCGGTGATGGCGTGCTCGAGCACCTCTCGTCGCTCTCCGACCAGCGCCGACTCCTCCGGCAGGGGGATGTCGGCGACGAGGTCCCGCGTGGCGGGGTCGTCGAGCGGCGCGACGGTGCGCGCGGCATCGGCGAGGGCCTCCACGACCGCCTCCTTGGGGGAGCCCATGGCGGTGGCGATCTCGGTGGCGGTCGCCGTTCGACCGAGGGCGGCGGTGAGGGTGTCGCGGACGGTGACGGTCTCCTTGATGCGCTTGCGGATGCCGCGGGATGCCCAGTCCATGGCGCGCATCTCGTCGGCGAACGCGCCGAGGATGCGGCGGCGGGCGTACGCGCCGAACGGGACGCCGAGCGCGGGGTCGTAGGCGTCGGCGGCGGTCACGAGGGCGAGCGCGCCGACGGCGGCGAGCTCTTCGCGGGGGATATGGGTAGCCCGAGCATGGGTGTCTGCAGCGAGGTAGCCGACCAGGGGGAGGTTGGCCTCGACGAGGCGGTTGCGCTCAGCGCGCGACGACATGGGGGATGATCCACCTCTCTGGATGCACTCCGGAAGCTCCATGGCGAGGGGTAGATGGTCATATCACAAGGTCCGGGATATGTCCATGGGGAGCACTAACCGCCGCCAGTCCACATAGTAACCTTAGGGGCGCGGTGGCCGATAGAGATTTATGAACCGTTAACAGGCGGGCCGATCGCACCTGCGTGGGGCGGGGGATCGCTGGGGACAAGGGGATCATGGGAGCCAACGAACTATCGATGCAGCTCTGGCGCGAGCGCGAGCTGCTCGAGATGCTGCTTTTCAAGCTCGACGAGCAACAGCTGCTGCTCGCCGCCGGCCGGTCGCACTGGATCCAGTTCGCGGCCAGGGAGATCGATCAGGTGCTCGACCGCCTGCGCGCCGCGAGCCTGGCCAGGGCCGTCGAGGTCGCCGGCGTCGCCGAGGAGTGGGGGGCTCCTCAGGACGCGACGATCGGCCAGCTCATCGAGCACGCCCCGGACGGGGCCTGGGGCGACGTCTTCACCGACCACATGCGCGCGCTCGTGAAGCTGACGGCGGAGGTCGAGCAGATGCGCGACGCCGCCGCGGAGCAGCTCAGCGGAGTGCTCCGCGCCACCCAGGAGACCATCGCCGCTCTCGGCCAGGAGAGCGGCGAGTACACCACCCGCGGCGACCGCGCCCGCGAGGATGCCGCCCGCATCATCGACACCGAGATGTGACCGAGAGGGATTCATGTCGACCTTCAGTGGACTGACCACCGCCGCCAGCGGCCTCGCCGCCGCGCGGCGGGGCATGGATGTGGTGGGGCAGAACATCGCCAACCAGAAGACCGAGGGGTACACGCGGCAGCGCGTCGAGACCTCCTCCATCGCCGCCGTCGCGCAGACGGGGCGCTTCAGCATGGGCGCGCTCCCCGGACACGGCGTCTCCATCGACGGGGTGTCCCGCCTCGGCGACGCGCTGCTCGACGCCCGGGTCCGCGACACCCTCGGGGCCTCCGGCTACTGGGCCACCCGCGCGCTCGCCGCGACGACCGCCGAGTCGGCGCTCGCGGAACCGACGGACAAGGGCCTCGCGAACCGGCTGACGAACTTCTGGGCGGGGTGGCAGGATCTCGCCAACACCCCCGACTCGGGGGCCGCGGCCGCGAGCATCCTGGAGTCGGCGAAGGAGCTCGCCGCCCACATCTCCGGCGGCTATCGCACCGTCGCCGCGCAGTGGACGGCCGCACGGGGAACGGCCGAGCGCACCGTCAGCCAGGTCAACGCCGCGGCCGACCAGATCGCGGTGCTGAACACCGAGATCCGCGACGCTCTGGCCTCGGGCCGCTCGGCCAACGAGCTCACCGACCGCCGCAATCTGCTCGCCGAGGACGTGGCCCGGCTCGCCGGCGGCACCGCCACCGTGGAGGCGGACGGCACGCTCACGGTCCGCCTCGGCGGCAACGCCCTGGTCTCCGGGGGCGACGCGCGTCACCTCGCCCTGACCGGCGCGGCGACGATCGACGGCGCACCCCGCGTCGGCGTGGTCTGGGAGTCGGTCCCGGATCTTCCCCTCGTGGTCGACGGCGGAGAGCTCGGCGGCTCGCTCGCGGTGCTCGCCCCGGCCGCCGACGGCGGGATGCTGGCACAGCTCGCCGCCACCTACGACCGGGTGGCCACGGCGCTGGCGGAGTCGCTCAACGCGCAGCACCGCGCCGGTGTCACGGCGTCCGGACAGCCCGGGGGCGACTTCTTCACGCTGCCGGCGACCGGCTCCGCCGCGCTCGGGCTGCAGGTGGCCGTCACCTCGGCGGCCGACCTGGCCCTCGCCTCGCCCGGAGCGGGCTCCAAGGACGCGACCAACGCCGACCTCATCTCCCAGATCGGGCAGCGCGCGACCTCTCCGGATGCGCTGTGGACCGACCAGGTGACCCGCTTCGGCGTGTCCACCGCGGCCGATGTGCAGCGTGCGAAGGCGTCGGATGCGGCGGCGGTCGGCGCCGTCGGCGCCCAGCAGTCGGTCGCGGCCGTGGACGGCGACGAGGAGACGATCAGCCTCCTCACCTACCAGACCGCCTATCAGGCGGCGGCCCGCGTGCTCACCGCCGTCGACGAGGCCCTCGACGTCCTCATCAACCGCACGGGCGTCGTCGGACGCTGACCGGAGGAGCCCCATGATCTCTCGCGTGACCCAGACCACGATGACGCAGACGGCGATGCGCCAGCTGCAGTCCAACCTCTCCGAGCTCGCCCGTCTGCAGGAGCAGGCCACGTCGCAGAAGGCGTTCGCCGCGCCCTCGGACGATCCGGCCGCGGCCGCTGCCGCCCTCGCCCTGCACGCCGAGCAACGGCGCACCGAGCAGTATGCGCGGAACATCGACGACGGCCTGGCGTGGGTGACCGCGGCCGACACGGCGATCACCTCCAGCACCTCACTGCTCTCGCGGGTGCGGGACCTCACCGCGCAGGGAGCGAACGACGGGGCGCTGGACGCCGCGGCGAAGGAGGCCCTCGCGGTGGAGCTGGAGGGCATCCGCGATGAGCTGCTCTCGCAGGCGAACACCCGGCTGCTCGGGCGGTCCGTGTTCGCGGGTACCTCGGACACCGCGGCCTTCGCCGGCGACTACTCGTACAGCGGCGTCGCCGGCTCCGAGGTCACGCGACGTGTGTCCGACGCGGCGTCCGTCCGCGTCGACACCGACGGGGCGGCGGTGTTCGGCACGGGCGACGACTCGGTGTTCGCCCTCGTCGACCGCATCGTCGCCGACCTCCGCTCCGGCACCAACGTCGGACCACGGCTCGCGGAGATCGACGACCGCCGCACGGCGATGCTGGGCGTGCAGGGCGCGGTCGGCACCAGGCAGGCTCAGATCGAACGCGCCAAGGAGGCGGCAGTGCAGAATTCCGTGTCCCTCGAGTCCCGCCGCGCCGCGGTCGAGGACGTCGACTCGGTCGAGGTGCTCATCCGCCTGCAGGCGCAGGAGCTCGTGTACCGCTCGGCGCTCGCGGTGAACGCGCGCGTGCTGCAGCCGTCGCTGATGGACTTCCTGCGATGACCGCCGCGCTCACCTTCACGGCCCCGCCGCCCGGACTGGCACCCCATGTGGACTTCGCCCTCGCACCGGTCGAGGGCGCCGACGGGCTCTTCGCGATGCGGGCGGTCGAGGACGAGGCCCTGCGGCTCTACCTGGTCGACCCGAACACCGTCCTCACGGAGTACGCGCCGACCCTCACGGACGCGCAGGTCGCCGACCTCGCTCTCTCCTCGGCGGACGACGCCTTCGTGCTCGTGGTCGCCCACCCCGCCGCCGAGGGTGTCAGCGTCAACCTGCTGGCACCGGTCGTCGTGAACCGGGCGACGGGAGCGGCGACGCAGGTCATCCTCGAAGGCCAGGACTACCCCGTGCGGGCGCCGCTGGGCTGACCCGTGCGGGGTCGGATCGCCGGCCGTGACGGGCGGGGTGACGACTACCCTGGAGAGGTGATCCTCGCCGTCGACACCTCCCTTGGCACCGCCGTCGCCCTCATCGACCCGGACGGGACGCGTCGTGCCGAGGCCGGTACCGCCGACCCACTGGGCCACGCCGAGGTGATCGGCGACCTGGTGCGCGACGTGCTCCGCGAGGGCGGGTCCGACGGCATCACGCACGTCGTGGCGGGAATGGGCCCCGGCCCGTTCACCGGGCTGCGCATCGGCATCGCGACCGCGCGGGCGTTCGCCCTCGGCCGCGGCGTCCCCGTCGTCCCGGTCCCCAGCCACACGGCGGCCGCGCTCACGATCCAGGCCACCGTGACCGGACCGTTCGCCGTCGTCACCGACGCCCGCCGCCGCGAGGTCGCCGTCACCGTGTTCGACGGGCAGGACGAGGACGGGATCCCGCGCACGATCGCCGACACCGTGCTCGTGCGCTCCGCCGACGCCGACGAGCACCTCGCGGGCCTCCGCCGGGTGGACGTGACGACGCTGTCCGCGGTCGACCTCGCCCGGGTGGGGGCGCGGGCGCTCGCCGCCGGCCGGGTCCTCGCCGGCGAGGAGCCGCTCTACCTGCGGCATCCGGACGTCACCCTGCCCGGTGCCCCGAAGAAGGTGGGCGCATGACGCTCCGGGACGCGCGGCCGGACGACCTCGACGCGATCATGGCCATCGAGGAGCGCTCGTTCCCGACCGACGCGTGGAGCCGGGAGACCATGGCGAGCGAGCTGGCGAGCCCGCACGGCCGCTACCTCGTCGACGAGCAGGGCGGGGCGATCGTCGGCTACGGCGGGGTCCGAGCCCTGCAGGGCGGCGCGGACGCCGACATCCAGACCATCGCCCTCCTCGCCGAGGTCCGGGGGCAGGGGCGCGGGCGCGCGCTGCTGCGTGCCCTGCTGCGGACGGCTGCCGCCCGGGGCGCGCACGAGGTGTTCCTCGAGGTGCGCGCCGACAACCCGGCGGCCGAGGGGCTGTATCGCACGGAGGGCTTCGAGGAGATCGGCAGGCGCCCCCGTTACTATCAGCCGGACGACGTCGACGCGATCGTGATGCGTCTGGACCTGCGCCGCCACCCGGCGCCCGCCGATACGCCGGAGGAGGCGACCGCATGAGTGAGCCCCTGGTGCTCGGCATCGAGACGAGCTGCGACGAGACCGGCATCGGCATCGTGCGGGGGCGCACGCTGCTGTCCAACACGATCGCCTCCAGCATGGACGAGCACGCCCGGTACGGCGGCGTCGTGCCGGAGGTCGCCGCCCGCGCGCACCTCGAGGCGCTGCAGCCGGCCATCGACGCCGCCCTGGCCGAGGCCGACGTCCGTCTCGCCGACCTCGATGCGGTGGCGGTGACGAGCGGCCCCGGCCTCGCCGGAGCGCTCATGGTCGGCGTGGGAGCGGCGAAGGGACTCGCCGTCGCCCTCGACAAGCCGCTGTATGCGGTCAACCACCTCGTCGGCCACATCGCGGCCGACATCCTCACCCCGGATGCGGCGCCGCTGGAGTACCCGACGATCGCGCTGCTGGTCTCCGGCGGCCACACGTCCCTGCTCCACGTGCGCGACCTCACGACCGATGTCGAGCTGCTCGGGGAGACCGTGGACGACGCCGCGGGCGAGGCGTTCGACAAGGTCGCCCGGCTGCTGTCCCTGCCGTATCCCGGCGGTCCCGAGATCGACCGGGCCGCGGTCGGCGGAGACCCGGACGCGATCCGCTTCCCGCGCGGGCTCTCGCGTGCCTCGGACCTCGCGAAGCATCGCTACGACTTCTCGTTCTCCGGGCTGAAGACCGCTGTCGCCCGCTGGGTCGAGCGCTTCGAGGCGGAGAACGCCGCCGCGGGCGCCGACGCGCGCGAGCTGCCGATCGCCGACGTCGCCGCGAGCTTCCGGGAGGCCGTCGTCGACGTCCTCGTCACCAAGGCGCTCAACGCCTGCGCCGACCTCGGGGTGCCGCGCCTGCTGCTCGGCGGCGGCGTGATCGCGAATCGCCGGCTCCGCGAGGTCGCGCTGTCGAGGGCCGCCGAGGCCGGGGTCACCGTGCGCATCCCGCCGCTGTCCCTCTGCACGGACAACGGCGCCATGATCGCCGCGCTCGCCGCCGAGCTCATCGCATCGGGGCGTCCCGCCTCGACCCTCGGCTTCGGCGCGGACTCGACGCTGCCGGTCACGGAGATCCAGGTCGCGGAGGCGGTGCCGGCGTGACCGGGCTCGCGCAGGAACCGGAACCGGACGGGGTCGCCCCCCGCGCGCGGGTCGAGCGCGCGAGCGGGCAGGTCGAGCGCCCGGCCGGGACCGCGCGCCTTCCCGGAGCTCCGCGGGAGGGCTACACGAAGCTCCCCACGGGCCCGGTGGGCATCGAGCCCGTGGTCGTGAGCGGGCCCGACCTCGACCACGGGGAGGAGGACGCCTGGGAGCCGGCGTCCGAGCCCGTGCCCGTGGACGACACGCGGCTGGCGCCGTGGGCGCTGCTTGCGGCGATCGTCGCGCTCGGCGCATCGTTCTTCGTGGGCTGGGGGATCCCGGTCGCGGTCGTCGCCGTGATCGCCGCCATCATGTCGCTGCGCCGCCCCGTCGAGAACCGCGCGATCGCGCGCTGGGCGCTCGTGCTGGGGCTGTGCGCGACCGTGTACAGCCTCGGCTGGCTGGTCTGGGCGGGGATGCAGTTCGAGAGACTCGGCTAGGCGGGATGGCCATGACGGACGACGACGATGTCGCGGAGCGCAGGGCCCTGCAGCGCAAGGCCTTCGGCCCGGGCGGAGGCCTCACGGACGCGGAGGCCGCGCGCCTGCGACAGCTCGACGATGCCCGGCGGCGTCCGTCTCCGGGACCGAGCACGTCGGATCCGAGGGCCGGCTCTGTGCCGGAGACCCGGCAGCCCGGTCCTCCGCGGTCCCGGCACTCGCTCGCCACCGTGCCGGACGACGGCGAGACTCCGACAGGAGACGACGCTCCCGTGGTGCCGGACGACGAGCCCGTGGACGACGCCGCCCGGACCGACGGCCGCGCCGTGACGGAGGCGCGGCACCGTTCGCGCGGGATGCTCGCGCTCGCCGCGGTCGTCATGGTCCTCCTGGGGCTCGGCATCGGGTGGCTCGCCTTCGGCCGGACCGGCGGTGCCGCGGTCGCGCTCAGCGCCGAGCAGCAGGGGTGGCAGTCCGAGCTCATCGCATCCGGGAAGTACGACCCCGGATCGGTGCGCGCCGTCGCGACGGAGGAGGGCGCGGTCGTCTGGATGGCGACACAGAACGGCGGGGCGAGCGTCTGCCTGGTCCTCGGATCGGCGGAGAGCACGACGCCGAGCTGCAACCAGCGGGAAGCCGTCCAGAAGGAAGGGCTGTGGGGCGAGGTGAAGACGCAGCGGGACGACGAGTACACCCGACAGGTCATGGCGCAGTTGCTCCTCACGCCCGACGGCGAACCGGCGGTGGCCGTCGGCGTCTCGGAGTTCGGCTCCGGTGAGGGCAGCGGCATCCCCTATGCGAACGAGGAAGAGACCCGCACGGCCGCGCGTCTGGTCGAGGACGGCTTCGATCCGCACTCGATCTGGGTCGTGGGGTACGACCGCGACGTCCCGATCTGGACGGCCTCCGAGGCCGAGACGGGGCGGCAGTGCCTCGTCTACGACGGGGCGACACCGGACGCGCCGAAAGCCTGCGAGACGACGGAGACGCTGCAGGAGCACGACGGTCGGCTGAGGTTGCAGCTGACCGACGCGGAGACCGGCGGCCTGACGACCTACGAGCTGCCGGGCGGTGGCTCCCCGTCCTTCGTGATCATCCGAGAAGGGAGCGACGTCGGTGCGGGAGGAGACTGACCGACCCCAGTCCGGAGACGACGACGCGGAGCGCCGGGCGCTGGAGCGTGCGGCATACGGCCGTGACGGCGGGCTCGACGCTGCCGCAGCCCTCCGGCTGGAGGAGCTCCAGGCGGAGCGCCGCCGCACGGCCCTGTCCGCGTCCGAGGAGCCGGCGACGTCCGCACCCTCGGACCCCGGCGGTGCGAAGGAGGTCGAGGACGCTCTCCCGGAGCCGGAGGGAGGGCCGGTCGTGGAAGACGCCGCGCCGGAGGACACGGAGGACGTCTCCGCGTCCGAGGCGCCGGCCGCGAACCGCCGCGTTCTCGTGCCGGTGCTCGTGGCGTCGGCGGCTCTCCTCGCGATCGGCGTGGGGGCCGGGTGGGCGCTGTTCGCCCCGCGACCGGACGCGTTCCCCCTGACGGAGGCGCAGGAGGACCGGCGGATCGAACTCGCCGGGGAGGACTACGATCCCGGCTCCGTCCGCCCGGTGGGAGAGGCGGAGGGGGCGCTCGCCTGGTTCGCCACACAGGACGACGGGGCCACCCGGTGCCTGATCCTCGACGTGGGCGCCGACTCCCAGTCGACCTGCCTGGCCGGGGAGGAGGTGGGGACGGGCCTGTACGCCTCGCTCCCCGTGCCGGTCTCCTCCGCGGACGACGAGGAGAGCTCCTTCTCCTTCGACAGCGTGACGGCGGTCATGCTCTTCTCCACCACGGACGAGCCGATGGTGAGCATCCAGCGCTGGGGAGGCAGCTCCACGCTCGTCGCCCAGTTCGGCGAGGCGGAGCGCGCGAGGGCGGAAGAGCTCGTCGGCGACGGCTATGACCTCAACCTCTCCGTCCTCGGGTCGTTCCGCGAGCAGCCGGTCTGGCTCGGCGACCGCAGCACGGAGAGCGGGCCCTCCCAGCGCTGCCTGATCGTCGACGCCGACGGCTCGCGCCAGTGCGCCACGATCGACGAAGCCGTCCAGTCCGGGCTCCGCGTGCAGTTGCTCGACGTCGACCAGGAGACCGGGGAGCTGCTGTCGGCATCCGTCATCGAGGTGGACTTCACGCGCTGGCAGACGCCCTATCTCACCGTGACCTCGGGCCCCGCCGTCGTCGACGCGGCGACGGGCGAGTCCTACCTCGTGACCACCGGCCCGCCCGGGGATCCGATCCGCGTCGACATCCCGGGCCGCGACCCGGAGGGCTGACACGCTCTCAGTCCGCGGCGGGCACCCGGTCGGCGAGGATCGCGCGGCGCTGATCGCCGAACCGGGCGAGGATCAGGGTCGCCTCGGCGTCGCCGCGCAGGGTCAGCCTGCGCCGGAAGGCCGCCGGATCGACGTCCACCCCGCGCTTCTTGATCTCGATGCGGCCGATGCCGTGGGTCTTCAGGGCCGCGTTGATCGTCTTCGGCGTGATCGGCAGCGTCTCCCGGACGCGGAAGGACTGCACGAACGGGCTCGTCAGGGCGGCGTCCGAGGTCAGGTACGCGATGCGCGGATCGAGCATCCCCGCGTCGAGGCTGCGGGCGACGTCGCCGATGAGCCGGGCCCGGATGACGGCCCCGTCCGGCTCGTGGAGGAAGGCCCCGAGCGCACGGACCGGCGCGTCCTCGGCATCCGCGGATCCGGTGAGCTCGTGCGAGCGCTCGCCGCGGATGACGAGAGCGGAGCGCCGCACCCCTTCCCTCGCGAGCTCGCGCGACCACACCACGAGCTCGACCACGCTCCCGTCGGCGCTGACCCACTGCGTCTCCGCGTCCGCGGGCAGGGCGTCGCGGTCGTGGGCGGGGCCGAGCTTGATCCCGGTGGGGCGCTGCGCGGCGACGGCGAACGCCCAGTCGAGCAACGGCGAGTAGTCGTCGGCGGAGACGCGCCGGGTCTCGCTGTGCCCGGAGGTGCGGCGGGCGGGGTCCATCCAGATCGCCTGGCCGGGGACCGGTTCTCCGAGCGCCTCCTCCGCGGTCGCGTGGCGCACTGTGGCGTCCTCCCCGAACGGGGCGAGGTTGTAGGCGGCGAGGGCCGCGGTCACCTCGTCGGCGTCCACGGCGTGCACCGCCAGTCCGGCGCCGGCGAACGCGAGGGCGTCGCCGCCGATCCCGCAGCCGAGGTCGGCGACACTCGTGAGGCCGGCCCGGCGGATCCGCTGGGCGTGGCGGGCGGCCACTCCGAGGCGGGTGGCCTGCTCGAGGCCCGCGCGGGTGAAGAGCATGCGGGCGGCGAAGGGGCCGAACTTCGCCGTGGCCTTGGCGCGCAGGTGCGCCTGGCCGACGACGGCGGAGACGAGGTCGGGGGAGTGGCCGGCGGCGCGCAGCCGGGAGACGGCTGCGGCCGCCTCGGCGGTGGAGGTGACCGGCCCGAGCGCATCGAGCAGCTCGAGGCCGGCGGGGGTCAGCAGGGCGCGCAGCTCGGACATCTCCACCCTCCCACCCTAGGACCCGGTGGCCGCCGCACCGGGGTTGGCACTCGCATTGCATGAGTGCCAGCCGACCGCCTACACTGGCATTAGCACTCTCGGGTTGAGAGTGCGAACGAGTCTTTCGTGTCAGCGTCAAGAAAGAAGAGGTAGACCGTGTCGGTTTCCATCAAGCCGCTCGAGGACCGCATCGTCATCAAGCAGGTCGAGGCCGAGCAGACCACCGCGAGTGGCCTGGTCATCCCCGACACCGCCAAGGAGAAGCCCCAGGAGGGCGAGGTCGTGGCGGTCGGCCCCGGCCGTATCGACGACAACGGCAACCGCGTTCCGCTCGACGTCGCCGTCGGCGACCGCGTGCTCTACAGCAAGTACGGCGGCACCGAGGTGAAGTTCGGCGCGGACGAGTTCCTCGTCCTGTCGGCTCGCGACGTCCTGGCGGTCGTCGTCCGCTGATCGCACACCCGGTTCCCTCCGCTCGCCGGACGGGAACCCGGTCCGCAGAGGGCCCGGATGCTTCGGCATCCGGGCCCTCTTCTGCGTCCCGGACGGCGCGTCGCCCGGCGGCGCAGGCATAGGGTTGTGCGGTGACCGTTGAGACGACCCGCGCCACCCGGACGGCGGGCGTCGCCTACGCCGGGAGCGCCTACCTGCTGTGGGGCGTCCTGCCGCTCTACTTCCTCCTGCTGCAGCCCACCGGTCCGTGGGAGGTCGTCGCCTGGCGGGTGCTGCTCTCCTTCGTCTTCTGTCTCCTGCTGCTCACGGTCACGAGGGGATGGGCCGCCTTCCTCGCGATCGTCCGGAGTCCGCGGCTGCTGGGGTGGACGGCCCTGGCCGGCCTCCTCATCTACGTCAACTGGCAGGTCTTCGTCCTCGGCACGCTGAGCGGGAACGTGGTGGAGACGGCGCTCGGCTACTTCATCAACCCCATCACGACGGTGCTGCTCGGCGTCTTCGTGCTCAAGGAGCGCATCCGCCGGCTGCAGTGGGTGGCCGTCGGCATCGCGGCCATCGCGGTCGTGGTCATCGTCGTGGCGTACGGCCACGTCCCCTGGATCGCCTTGACGCTCACGGCCTCCTTCGGCCTGTACGGGCTCATCAAGAAGAAGATCGGCCCCGCCGTCGACGCGGTCAGCGGGCTGACGCTCGAGTCGTTCTGGCTGATCCCCATCGCGGTGGTGCAGCTCGTGATCGTGGCGACGACGCCGGCCGGCCTCACCATGGGGACCGCGGGCTGGCCGCATGCCGTGCTGCTCGCGTTCGCGGGAGTGGCGACGGCCGTCCCTCTGCTGCTGTTCGCGGCCGGCACGCGTCGTGTCGATCTCGCCGTCATCGGCATGCTGCAGTTCCTCACCCCGATCCTCCAGTTCCTGATCGGGGTCGTCGTGCTGCACGAGCCGATGCCGCCGGAGCGCTGGATCGGGTTCGTCCTGGTGTGGATCGCGATCGCGGTCTTCGTCGTCGATCTGCTCCTCGCCGCACGGCGCGGCCGTCGGGACACCCCCGCCGCGGGGCTCTGATCCCGCCCGCCCACCGGCGGAAACAGCGGTCCTGGATCGTTAACGCACCGAGATACTTGCCCCTCCTGCGCGCGGGGCGCACGCCCTAGTGTTAGAGCACCCGACTGTGGTCACCATCCACGTTCGTTTACGCAAGGGAGCATCATGAACGCACTGAAGGGCTCGCGCAGCGCGAGGATCTTCGCCGGGATCGCGCTGGTCAGCGCCTCCGCCCTCATCATCGCGGGCTGCAGCAGCACGCCGAACGCGGAGCCGTCGGACGGGGGTGGCGACAAGCCCGCCGCCGACCTGACGCTCAAGCTCGGTTCGCTGCTGCCCGCCACCGGTACGCTCGCGTTCCTGGGCGCGCCGATGGAGGCCGGCGTCCAGCTCGCCGTGGACCAGATCAACGAGGCCGACGCCGGCATCACGATCGACCTCAGCACGGCCGACGAGGGCGACCTCGACAACAAGGCCTACGAGACCTCCATCACCAACCTGCGCAACGACGGCATCACCGCCATGATCGGCGCGGCGTCCTCGAGCGTCACCAAGCTCATCCTCGACGGCAACGCGGGTGCCGACATCCTGACGGTGTCCCCGTCCAACACCTCGCCGGACTTCACGGGCATCAACCCGCTGTACTTCCGCACCGCGCCGAGCGACAACCTGCAGGGCGAGGTGCTCGGCAACGAGATCGCCGAGGACGGTCACAAGACGCTGGGCATCATCTACCAGAACGACCCGTACGGCACGGGGCTGTTCGAGGCGATCAAGGCCACCTTCGAGAGCACCGGCGGCGAGGTCGTCGCCGACGCCTCGTACAACCAGGGCGACGGACAGTTCAACGCCCAGGTCTCGGAGATCGCCGCGGCCAAGCCGGATGCGGTCGCCGTCGTCTCCTACGACCAGTTCGCCACGATCGCGCCGCTGCTCGGCAACGCCGGGGTCGACACGGGGTCGCTGTACCTCGTCGACGGCAACCTCAAGGACTGGGGTGCGGACGTGTCGGTCAGCCTCGAGGGCTCGAAGGGCACCCGCGCCGGCGCCGAGCTGCCGCAGGACTTCCTCGACCAGCTGAACGCGGTCTGGACGGCCGAGGGCAACGACCCGATCGACGCCGTGACGTACTCGGCCGAGGCGTACGACGCCGTGGTGCTGATCGCTCTGGCCGCGCTGAAGGCCGGCTCGGTCGAAGGCCCGGACATCGCCGCGGAGATGATCACCGTCTCCGGTGGTGACGGCGACGGCGAGAAGTGCGACAACTACGCCGACTGCGCCGCGATCATCAACGACGGCGGCACGCCGGACTACGACGGCCTCTCCGGTGAGATCACGTTCGACGAGAACAACGACCCGAAGGGCGCTGCCATCGGCGTCTACGAGTTCGACTCCGAGAACGTCACCTCGCGCATCAAGTAACGCAGCGACGACGAAGGCCCCGGATGCTTCGGCATCCGGGGCCTTCGTCGTTCCTGGGCCGCGTCTCAGGCCGCGTCGGTCCCGAGGGTGCCGAGGTAGAGGCCGATGACCTTCGGGTCGTTCAGCAGCTCCCGGCCGGTGCCCTCGTAGGCGTCCTTGCCCTGGTCGAGCACATAGCCGCGGTCGCAGATCTGCAGGCACCGGCGGGCGTTCTGCTCGACCATGATCGTCGTGACGCCCGCCTTGTTGATGTCGGAGACGCGGATGAAGGCGTCGTCCTGTCGCACGGGGGAGAGACCGGCGGACGGCTCGTCCAGCAGCAGCACCGAGGGGTCCATCATGAGCGCGCGCGACATGGCCACCATCTGCCGCTCACCGCCGGAGAGCGAGCCGGCCCGCTGCTTCAGGCGCTTGCCGATCTCGGCGAAGATGCTGCTGACGAACTCGAGTCGCTCCGCGAAGATCTTCGGGTTCTGGTAGAGGCCCATCTCCAGGTTCTCCTGGATGGTGAGCGACGGGAACACGTTGTTCGTCTGCGGCACGAAGGCCACACCGCGGCGCACGAGCTTGTCGGCCTTGAGACCGACGATGCTCTCACCCTTGACCGTGATGTCGCCCTCGCGGACGTTCACCATGCCGAAGATCGCCTTGAGGAGCGTCGACTTCCCGGCGCCGTTCGGGCCGATGATGCCGATGAGCTCACCCTGGCGGGCGACGAGGTTGGCGCCGTTGAGGATGTTGACTCCCGGCAGGTAGCCGGCGTGCACGTCCTTCAGCTCGACGACCACGTCGTCGGCCCGGGCGGCGCCCTCGGCGGGGGTTGCGGTGCTCATGCCTTGCCCTCCTCGGCGGCGTCCTCGGCCTCGACCTCGGCCTCGACCTCGGTCTCGATCTGCTCGCGGATGCGCTCCGCGTCGGCGTCGGAGATCACCGGGAGACGGCCGGTGACGGCGCCGAGGTCCACGTCCTGGTGGGCGCCGAGGTAGGCGTCCACCACCGCGGGGTCCTCCATGACGGTCTCCGGCGGCCCCTCGGCCACCACGCGCCCCTCGGCCATCACGACCACCCAGTCGGCGATGTGACGGACCATGTGCATGTCGTGCTCCACGAAGAGCACGGTCATCCCGAGGTCCTTGAGGTCGAGGATGTGATCGAGGAGCGACTGCGTGAGGGCGGGGTTCACCCCGGCCATCGGCTCGTCGAGCATCACCAGGCTCGGGTCGCTCATGAGGGCCCTGGCCATCTCCAGCAGCTTGCGCTGCCCGCCGGAGAGCGACGCCGCGAAGTCCTGCTCCTTGGCGTCGAGCTTGAAGCGCGCGAGGAGCTCGTGGGCGCGCTGCTCGATCTCCTGCTCCTGCTTGCGCCAGAGGAAGGGGAACAGCCCTGCCCAGAAGCCCTCGCCGCGCTGGTCCTTCGCGCCGAGCTTCATGTTCTCCAGCACGGTCAGCAGCGACAGCGATTTGGTGAGCTGGAAGGTGCGCACCTGTCCCATCCGGGCGACCTTGAACGACGGGATGCCGGACAGGTTCTTGCCGTCGTAGGACCACGTGCCGCTGTTGGGCTTGTCGAAGCCGCACAGGAGATTGAACAGCGTGGTCTTGCCGGCGCCGTTGGGGCCGATGAGCGCCGTGATGGCGCCGCGCGGGATCTCAAGGTGGTCGACGTCGACCGCCGTGAGGCCGCCGAAGCGCCGCTGAACGGCGTCCACGACGAGGATCGGGTCGACCTTCTTGACTCCGGGGGCGGCGGGACCCGCGGCGAGGCCGGTGGTCTTGGCGCGGGGAGCGCTCTTCGCGGGCGTGACGGCCGCGTCGTTCTCACTTGACAAAGGTCATCTCCCTCTTGTTCCCCAGGATGCCCTGCGGGCGGAACACGACGATGAGCATCAGCACGATGCCGATGAGGATGTAGCGCACCACGTCGGCCTGAGCGCTCGTCATGGGCAGGTAGCCGGCCGTGGCCATCGCGGGGAGGAGCGCGCCGAGGAAGGCGAACACCACCCAGAACAGGACGGCGCCGAGCGTGGGGCCGAACACCGTGGCCGCGCCGCCGAGGAGCAGGATCGTCCACAGGAAGAACGTCAGCGACGTCGAGTAGCTGCCGGGGATGACCGCCGACGGCAGGACGAAGACGATGCCGCCGAGCGCACCGATCACACCGCCCACCACGAGCGCCTGCATCTTGTAGGCGAAGACGTTCTTGCCGAGCGAGCGCACGGCGTCCTCGTCCTCGCGGATGCCCTTGAGCACCCGGCCCCACGGGCTGCGCATGAGCGCCCAGACCACGAGGATCGTCAGAGCGAGCGTGAGCAGACCAAACACCCGCACCCAGAGGTCGTTGGCGTTGTACGTCCACGGGCCGAAGCCATAGGTCCCCGGGGGGAACGGGTTGGCGTCGCGGAAGCTCTGGTGGTACCCGGACAGACCGCCCGCGGAGTTCGTCCAGTCCTTGAAGAGCTCGGTGACGAACATCAGGCGGACGACCTCGGCGGCCGCGATGGTCGCGATGGCGAGGTAGTCGGCGCGCAGCCGCAGGGTCGGGATGCCCAGCAGCAGGGCGAAGAGCGCGCCGCCGGTGATGCCGACGAGCACGCCCAGCCACCACGGGAATCCGAAGGTGAGGATCGAGATCGCGTAGCCGTAGCCGCCGATCGCCATGAACGCCGCCATGCCGAAGTTGAGCAGACCCGTGTACCCGAAGTGCACCGCGAGGCCGGTGGCCGCGAGCGCGTAGGCGATCGTCGTCGGGCTGAAGAGGTAGGAGGCGGTGTTGCCGAAGATGCTTCCGAAGTCCATGCGTCAGCCCAACCTTTCCTTGCGTCCGAGGATGCCCTGCGGTCGCACGAGCAGGATGATGATCAGCGCGACGAGGGCGCTGGCGTACTTGAGGTCGGTCGGCACTCCGAGGAGCGTGGAGACCTCGACGGCGAGGCCGACGATGATCGAGCCGATCAGCGCGCCGATCGCGGAGCCGAGGCCGCCGAGCGTGATGGCGCAGAACATCAGCAGCAGCATCTGCATGCCCATGTCCCACTTCACGCCGGGGCGGAAGTACGCCCAGAGGATGCCGGAGATCGCGGCCAGGGTACCGGCGAGGATCCAGACGACGCGGATGACCTTGTCCACGTCGATGCCGGAGGCGGCGGCGAGCTGCGGGTTGTCCGAGATCGCCCTCGTCGCCTTCCCGGTGCGGGTGCGGGTGAGGAAGAACGCGACGCCGAGGATCACGATGATGCTCGTGGCCATGCCGATCATGTCGATGTACGACAGGGAGATCGGACCGAGGCGGATCGGCTCCGGACTCGCGCCGGGCAGCTGGTAGGTGTTGCCGCCGATGATGTACTGCAGGCCGTAGCGCAGGGCCAGCGAGAGGCCGATGCTGACGATCATGAGCTGGACGACGCCCAGACCACGGCGCCGCAGCGGCTTCCAGATGCCGGCGTCCAGCGCCCAGCCGAGCGCCGCGCCGCCGATGACCGCGGCGATGATGCCGGCCCACAGCGGGAGCTGCCAGAAGGAGGTGACGACGAGGGTGATCACCGCACCCCACGTCACCATCTCGCCGTGCGCGAAGTTCGACAGCCGGGTCGTGCCGTAGATGAGCGCGGCGCCCATCGAGGCGAGCCCCAGCAGGAGTCCGAAGTTCAGACCGCCCACCAGGCGCGACAGGAGCTGATCGAGGAAGGAGACGGTCACCCGCTCGCCTTCGCCGAGGAAGAGGTTGACGATCTTCGTCCCGGTGAGACCGAACTCCAGCTCGAACGAGGCGGTGGTGCCGGCGACGGGCTGGATGCCCTCGGGAAGCTGCGTCGCGTCGACGATCACGCCGTCCGGAAGCGTGGACTCGTCCACCGTGAGGGTGTACGTCTCCTTCTCCGGCACGTAGAGGCGCCACTTGCCCTCGGCGTCCGTCTCGGTCTCGGCGTCGAAGCCGTTGCCCTCGATCGTCATGACGACGCCTTCGACGGGCTCGTCGCCGTTGGTGACGACACCGGCGAAGTAGAAGTCGGTGACCTCCTGTCCGTCGTCCGTGGTCTCGGCGGAGGCCGCTGAGGGAGGGAGCAGGAGCGATGCCGCGAGCGCCATCAGGATTCCGAAGAAGGCGAAGGCCCAAGGGCGCTTTCGCGGTCCGGCGAGTGCTGTGGGTCCCACGCAACCTCCACTGTGAGTGCTGTCTCCGCGGGCTCGGGTCGAACCGCGGGGATGGACGACGCACTTGAGCGTAATGGGCGATCGGCGAATCACCTATCGTCCCGGCCAACGGTCCGGTAACGACAGGGCCCTGGGAATGTTCTCGGGCGTGTCTCGCTTAGAATCTCCATACGGGTCACGCCCGCGCACCGGCCGACGTCGACCCCCCATTCGCACCCGGATCCGCGCCACTCGCGCAGGAGGAGATTCCATGGACCAGCACGATCCCTTCGGCTTCGTCGGACTGACCTACGATGACGTGCTGCTGCTCCCCGGGCACACCGACGTCATCCCCAGTGAGGCCGACACGTCGTCCCGGATCACCCGACGGATCTCCGTCGCGACGCCGCTGCTCTCCAGCGCGATGGACACGGTGACCGAATCCCGCATGGCGATCGCCATGGCCCGGGAGGGCGGCATCGGCATCCTGCACCGCAACCTCTCGATCGCCGACCAGGCCGCGCACGTCGACCGCGTGAAGCGCAGCGAGTCCGGCATGATCACCGACCCGATCACCACGACGCAGGACGCGACGGTGGAGGAGGTCGACGCGCTGTGCGCCAAGTACCGGATCTCCGGCCTCCCGGTCGTGGACGACGAGGGTCGCCTGGTGGGCATCATCACGAACCGCGACATGCGCTTCGTCTCCGGCTTCGAGCGTCAGAGCACGTTCGTCAAGGACGTCATGACGAGGGAGAACCTCGTCACCGCCCCCGTCGGCGTCGCCGCGGGCGAGGTCATCGCGCTGTTCGCGAAGCACCGCGTCGAGAAGCTGCCCCTCATCGACGAGGACGGCAAGCTCGCCGGCCTCATCACCATCAAGGACTTCGACAAGAGCGAGAAGTACCCGCTCGCCACCAAGGACGACCAGGGCCGCCTGCGAGTGGGCGCGGCGATCGGCTTCTTCGGCGACGCGTGGGAGCGCGCCGAGGCCCTCCGCGACGCCGGGGTGGACGTGCTCGTCGTGGACACCGCCAACGGGCAGTCGCAGGGCGTGATCGACCTCGTCAAGCGCCTCAAGGCCGACGAGTCGTTCGCCCACATCGACGTGATCGGCGGCAACGTCGCCACCCGCGAGGGCGCGCAGGCGCTGGTGGACGCCGGTGTCGACGCGGTCAAGGTCGGCGTGGGCCCCGGCTCGATCTGCACCACCCGCGTGGTCGCCGGTGTCGGCGTGCCGCAGGTCACCGCCGTCTACGAGGCCTCGCTCGCGGCGCGCCCCGCCGGCGTCCCGGTGATCGCCGACGGCGGCCTGCAGTACTCGGGCGACATCGCGAAGGCGCTCGTCGCGGGTGCCGACGCCGTGATGCTCGGCTCGCTCCTGGCCGGCACGGACGAGTCGCCGGGCGAGATCGTCTTCCAGTCGGGCAAGCAGTTCAAGCAGTACCGCGGCATGGGCTCGCTCGGTGCCATGCAGACGCGCGGCAAGCAGACGTCCTACTCGAAGGACCGCTACTTCCAGGCCGACGTGCCCAGCGACGACAAGCTGATCCCGGAGGGCATCGAGGGCCAGGTCCCCTACCGCGGCCCGCTCTCGGCCGTCGCCTACCAGCTCGTCGGCGGCCTGCGGCAGTCGATGTTCTACGTCGGCGCCCGCACCATCGAGGAGCTCAAGCAGCGCGGCAAGTTCGTGCGCATCACCTCGGCCGGGCTCAAGGAGTCGCACCCGCACGACGTGCAGATCGTCGTCGAGGCGCCGAACTACAAGAAGTGACCGCGACCCCCGCAGGGGGACGCACGAGGGGCCGGATGCGCTGCATCCGGCCCCTCGCCGTTCGCGGTGCGGTCAGCCGCAGCGGTAGGTGACGCCGCCGACGTCCCAGACCCCGGGGCCCAGCTCGGCGCACGTCCCGATCACGCCGGCCAGCACGGTCGCCAGCAGGATGATGCCGATGATCGCGAAGATCGTCAGGACGGCGCCGACGATGATGCCGGCGATCGCGATGCCCTTGGGAGCCTTCGCTTTGCCGAGCTGCACGGCGGCGATGATGCTGAGGATGAGGCCGACCGGCGGCAGCAGGAACGCCAGCACGAGGCCGATGATCGACAGCACCCGCCCCGGGGGCGACGTCGGCACGTCCTGCGCGGAGGCGGTGCCGGGCGGGGGAGCGGAGGCGGCGGGATACGGCGAGGGCGTGCTGCTGGGCGGCGGCGGGTTGTAGGGCGGCGGGGCGTCGGGCGGCGGTGCGTCGGTCATGATCTCTCCTCGGTTCCGGTCGTAGCCCAGAGCGTAGCGACGGCGGGACGGGCATGCCATCCCCCTTTCGCGGCCCGTGAGCCGCGCGTACGGTGCCGGTATGTGCCGAAACATCGTGCCTCTGAACAACCTCGAGCCCGCGGCCACCGACGAGGAGTGCCGCGAGGCTGCGCTCCAGTTCGTCCGCAAGATCTCCGGGACGACGGCGCCGTCGCGGGCGAACCGTGAGGTCTTCGATCGCGCGGTGGCCGAGATCGCCGTGGCCACGCGGCGGCTGCTCGATGATCTCGTGACCTCGGCGCCGCCCAAGAACCGCGAGGAGCAGGCGGCGAAGAGGCGGGCGCGATCGGCGGAGCGGTACGAGGCGATCCGGCTCTACCAGGAGGAGAAGCGGGCGGCGCGCGCGGGCTGAAGCGCTGCGGGCCGGGGGTGGAGCCCTGTGCCAGAATCGACGTACCCCGCTCGACTTTCCCTGCGGCCCGGTGATGAAGGCACCGCGGTCGCACCGCCGAATCCCCTCGGCAGGGAATCTCCCCAAGGAGAGCTGTACATGGCTGAGGTCCCCCCTCGCATCCTCGTCGTCGACGACGACCACGACGTCGCCCTGCTCGTGAAGACCGTCCTGGAAAGGCGTGCGGGCTGCGTCGTCGATCTCGCGGACGACGGCCGGTCGGCGCTCGAGAAAGCTGCGGCGGTGAAACCCGACGTCGTCGTCACCGACATCGAGATGCCGGGACTCAGCGGCCTGGAGCTCCTCGCGGAGCTGCGCCGCCTCATGCCCACCGTGCCGGTCATCGTCATGACGGCGCACGTCTCGGTCGAGTACGCCGTCTCCGCGCTCCGGGCGCAGGCCGACGAGTTCCTCACCAAGCCGCTCGACAACGCCCGGCTCGTGGAGTCGGTCACCCGGCTCGTCGAGGAGTCCCGGCGCCGGACAGCGGAGGCGAAGACCGGTGAGGTCGTCCTCGCGATCGGAGCGCACCCGGACGACGTCGAGATCGGTGTCGGCGGCATCCTCGCAGCCCATGCGGCCGCCGGCGATCGCATCACCATCCTCACGCTCTCCCGCGGTGCGCGCGGCGGTGATGCGGACAGCCGCCAGCACGAGTCCCTCGCCGCCGCCGAGCAGGTGGGCGCCCGGCTGTTCGTGAAAGACCTGGTCGACACCGAGATCTCCGGTGGCGGGTCGACCGTCCGCCTCATCGAGGAGGTCGTGCAGGAGATCCAGCCGACCATCGTCTACACGCACTCGCACCATGACCGCCACCAGGATCACCGCGCGGTGAACGAGGCGACGATCGTCGCGACGCGCCGCGTCGGCACGGTCGCGTGCTACCAGAGCCCTTCCGCGACCATCGACTACCGGCCCACGCGCTTCGTCCGCATCGACCGCTTCCTCGACGACAAGCTGCGGCTGCTGGAGTGCTTCCAGTCCCAGGCCGCCGCGAACCGGGAGTACCTCGCGCCGGAGTTCGTCACGGCCACCGCCCGCTACTGGTCGCGGTTCGGCGGCGGCGTGGCCGTCGAGCCGCTGGAGGTCGTGCGCGAGACCGCCGAGTTCATCGGCGCCCATGAACTGACCCGACGGGAGAGCTGATGACGAAGCGCGTACTGGTCACCGGAGCCGGGGGCCCCGCCGGAGTCGCGGTGATCCGCTCCCTGCTGCGCCGGTCCGATCTGACGGTCTTCGCGGCCGACATGGACGGCTGGGCGAGCGGCATCTACCTCGTCCCGCCGGCGCAGCGTCGTCTGGTTCCCCCGGGGCGGGACGCGGACTTCGTGCCGGCGATCGCGCGGATGGTCGCCGAGGACGGTCTCGACCTCGTGGTCTCCACCGTCGACGTGGAGCTGATCGCGCTCGCGGACCGCCGGGACGAGCTGGCCCCCGCGGTCCTCGCCGCGCCGCCCGCCGACACGCTGCACACCGCCCTCGACAAGCTCGCCCTCGCGGCGCGCTGCGCGCCGACCGGTCGTGTGCCGCGCACCGTGCTCGCCGGCCCGGATGCCGCGGAGGTCGCGTGGGAGTTCCCCGTGTTCGCCAAGCCCCGGCAGGGGGCGGGCAGCCGCGGCGTGCGCCTCGTCCCCGACGCGGAGGCGCTCGCCGCCCTCCCCACGGATGAGGGGCTGATCGTGCAGGACTTCCTCCCCGGCGAGGAGTACTCGGTCGATGTGATCGCCGACGCCTCCGGTGGCGTGGTCGCGGCGGTGCCGCGCACCCGTGCCCGGGTGGACTCCGGGGTCGCGATCGCCGGCCGCACCCTCCGCGACCCCGAGCTCGAGGAGACCGCCGCCGCTATCGCGCGGGCGATCGGCCTCGTCGGCGTCGCCAACGTGCAGCTCCGCCGCGACCGGGACGGGCGGGCCGTGCTGCTCGAGGTCAACCCGCGCTTCCCCGGGGCGCTCCCGCTGACGATCGCCGCCGGGGTCGACATCCCGTCGCTCGTCGCCGATCTCTTCCTCGGCCGGGAGATCCCGGTGCAGGTGCCCTTCCGTGAGGTCGCCTCCGTGCGCTTCCTGGAGGACGTGATCGTCGAGGTCGACGACGTGCTCGTGTCGGCGCACGCCGGTCACCAGGAGGAGCTGTGAGTCATCCCGCCCTGCGCGGAGACCACCACGTCCACTCCACGTTCTCCGACGACGCGGTCTCCACCCTGGAGGAGAACGTCGCCGCGGCTGCGGCCGTCGGTCTCGACACCGTCCGTCTCGTCGACCACGTGCGGCAGGGCACGACCTGGGTGCCGGAGTACCTCGCCGCCGTCCGCGGCCTGTCCGTCCCGGACGGGCTGACCGTGCTCACCGGAGTGGAGGCGAAGATCCTCGACGCCTCGGGCGCGCTCGACATCCCGGCGCTTCCGGCGGGCATCGACCGGATCCTCATCGCCGATCATCAGTTCCCCGGCGTGGACGGGCCGCTCGGACCCACCGCGGTCCGCGAGCGCATCGCCGCGGGCTGGGCGCCGGCCGACGTCCTCGACCAGTTCGTGGACGCCGTCATCGCCACCATGCGCCGCCATCCGGGCAACCAGCTCGCGCACTGCTTCTCGATCCTGCCGAAGATCGGCCTCGCGGAGGAGGAGCTCGGGGGCGAGCGCCTCGACGCGTGGGCGCGAGCCGCCGCCGAGACGGACACGCTCGTCGAGGTCAACGAGAAATGGGTGTGCCCCGGGGCGGAGGCGCTGAACGCCCTGGAGCGCGCGGGCGCCGGCATCGTGGCCTCCACCGACAGCCACGTGGCCGCAGACGTCGGCCGGTATTCCCGCATCGTCCCGCTGCTCACCGGGACGGAAGGACGCTGATGCCCGAACTGACCTGGATCGAGACGGTCGTCGTCGTCATCCTCCTCCTCTGCGTGCTGATCGGCACGCTGCCGGTCGTCAACACCGGTCTGCAGTTCCTCATGCTGCCGCTGCACGCCTTCCGCAATCACTACGGCAAGGCCGCCCCGTACCACCCGAACGTGGCCGTGGTCATCCCGGCATGGAACGAGGGCCTCGTCATCGGCCCCGCGATCGAGCGGCTGCTCCAGCTCGAGTACCCCGCCGAGCGCCTCCGTGTCTTCGTCGTCGACGACGCCTCCACGGACGACACCCCGGCCATCGTGCAGCAGAAGGCGGCGACCTATCCGGGGCGGGTCGTCCACCTGCGACGCGAGAAGGGTGGCGAAGGCAAGGCGCACACGCTGAACCACGGCCTCGACGTCGTGCTCGCCGACCCGTGGACCGAGGCGGTGCTCATCATGGACGCCGACGTGATCTTCGCGCGCAACTCCCTGCGCAAGCTCACCCGGCACCTCGCGGACGAGGAGGTCGGGGCCGTCACGGCCTACATCGCGGAGGGCAGCAGGGACCGCAACTACCTCACCCGGTTCATCGCGATCGAGTACGTCATCGGCCAGCTCTCGGCACGGCGCACGCAGAACGTCGGGGGAGCGATCGCCTGCCTCGCCGGGGGCGCCCAGCTGCATTCCCGCGCGAACCTCGAGGCGATCGGCGGACGCATCCCGACGGGCACGCTCGCCGAGGACACCATGACGACCTTCGAGAGTCAGCTCCACGGCCGCCGGATGGTGTTCGAACCGCACGCCGTGGTGCTCGCCGAGGAGCCGCGGACGATCGACAGTCTCTGGAAGCAGCGGCTGCGCTGGGCGCGCGGCAACGTGCAGCTCACCTCGATCTACAAGAAGCTCTGGTTCCGTCCGAGTCGCGACCACAACCTGGGCAGCATCCCCTTCGGGCTGGCCTGGTTCACGATCCTGCTGATGCCGGCGCTCCTGCTCCTCGCCGCCACCGCGATGATCGTCCTCCTGCTCCTGCACAGCGACGTCGCGGAGTTCGTGTTCCGGTTCATGTGGATCGCCGCGGCGGCCATCTACATCTTCTCGATGCTCTACTCCGTCCAGCTCGATCCGCGCATCGGGCGGCAGTCCTGGCGCGAGGCGATCATGTTCCCAGGGCTCGGGGCGCTGATCCTCATGGCCCTGGCGCTGTTCCCCTGGGCCCTGGACGGTCTGATCGGCGCGGCGGGGCAGGAGTCGACGGAGCAGACGCGGGTGCTGTGGCTGATGGCGTTCGCCCTCTGGGGGCCGGTGTCGATGCTCGGCATCTGGCTCGCGCGGGCGGTCGAGCCGCTTCCGGCCGGACGCTTCTTCGCGGGCCTGCTGCTCTACGTCTGCGGGTACGGATCGCTGCTGTGCGCGATCACCGCCGACTCGTACCTCAAGGAGTGGCGTCGCGCGGACGCCTCCTGGATCAAGACCGAGAAGATCGGACGGGTCGACTCATGACCGACGCACCATCGCACGACGCCGAGGTGGAGGAGATCGCGGCCGACGCCCGGAAGGAGCGCCGCCTCATCCCGCAGGCGCTCATCTCCCTCGTCGTCGTGGTCGTGATCGTCGTCGTCCGAGAGCTGCTCCTGCGATGACCGGACGGCCGCTCGCCCTGGTCGTCGAGGACGCTCCGGATCAGGCGACCCTCCTGGGGCGGTACCTCGACCGGGAGGGCTTCGACGTGTTCGTCGCGCCCGATGCGGAGTCTGCCATCGCCGCCTTCCCGGACATCGACCCCCAGGTCGCCGTCCTGGACCTGCTGCTGCCCGGCATCTCCGGGCAGGCCTGCTGCCGCCTGATCCACGAACGCTATCCGGAGTGCTTCCTCATCGTCAGCTCGGTGCTGGATGTCGCGGAGTACCCGCCGGCGGACGCGGCCCTGCCGAAGCCGATCACCGGGGCCGACCTCCATCGCGCCGTGGAACGGGTTCCGCGATGAGGGCGACACCGCTGGAGCGCGCCGAGAACCGCTGGTACCGGGTCGTCGACAACCCGAACCCGATCATCAAGCAGGTCCCGACGCTCGTCGCCGCGGCGATCGCGGGCGTGATGACCTGGGCCATCCCCAGCCTGCCGTTCACCGATCTCACCCTCGCCCTCGCCGGCCTCGCGATCGTCCTCGTCGCGACGCTCCACGCCGGAGTGCTCAGCGCGTTGCACATCCGGGAGGGCTGGATCGTGCTCCTGGTCCCGATGGTCGACATCCTGGGACTGGGGCTCTTCCGCGCGGGGACGGGAGGGGCGGCCTCGCTCTTCAGCGCGCTCGTGCTGCTCCCCGTGATCTGGATCGCGGCGGCGCCCGGCATCCGCTGGGTCTTCGTCGTCGGCGCGTTCACGTCGCTCGCGCTCCTGATCCCCTACGTCATCGAACCGCCGACGAACGCGGTCGTGTGGCTCCGCGGCGTCGTCGGTCCTCTCGTCTTCGCGGCCGTCGCGGCCGTGGTGAACGAGCTCTCCCGGCAACAGCGCCTGCGGGTGCAGCAGGCGGAGGAGCTGGTCACGGAGCGGACCAAGGCGCTGTCCGAGAACGTCTCGATGATCGTGCAGCTGCGGCAGAAGGAGCACGAGTACCGCGTGCTGCTCGACTCGTTCGAGGGCCTGTGGGCGTCGATCACCGCGCAGGCCGTGATCGGCACCGATCGCGAGGGGCGCGTCACGGCCTGGAACCCCGGGGCTGTCCGCCTGCTCGGGCTCTCTCACGACGAGGCTCTCGACGACGTACGTGTCGATCGCTTCTTCTCGTCGTCGGCGTTGACCATGCTGGCCGAGGACACCGCCGCACGCGAGGGGGTCGCGCGCGCACCGCGCGTGCCCGGTGCGCCCGACGAGCGCGCGGACGTGCCGGAGGGCCTCTGCGAGCTCTTCGCCCAGGCGGACGCGGGGAACACGGTCGACGGCGACATCGAGGTCAAGACCGCGGGCGGCACGACGGTACCCGCCCGGGTGACCGTGACGCCGCACAAGGATCCGTCCGGCGCGCAGCAGGGCTACCTGTTCGTGCTCACCGATGAGACGAGAGCCGTCGAGGTCGCGCGCATGAAGGACGAGTTCGTGGGGATGATCTCCCATGAGCTGCGGACGCCGCTGAGCGCGATCATCGGCTTCCTCGACCTGCTGCAGAACGATCCGGGTCAGCCGCTGACGGAGGACCAGCAGGAGTTCGTCGGCATCATCGAGCGCAACGCGAAACGCCTGCTGAACCTCGTCGGCGACCTGCTCTTCACGGCGCAGGTGGAGTCGGGGCGCTTCCCCCTGGAACGGGACGAGGCGGACGTCGCGGCGCTCGTGCGTTCGGCCGTGGCCTCGGCGGGACCGCACGCGCAGCGCGAGGGGATCGAGCTGGACCTGCAGGTCGGGGACGAGCCGATCCCGCTGCTCGTCGATCCCGGTCGCCTCGGGCAGGCCGTGGACAACCTCCTCTCGAACGCCATCAAGTTCACCCCGCGCGGGGGTCGGGTGACGGCCGCCGTGCGTCGCCTCGACGGCGGGGTGCAGGTGGCCATCGCCGACACCGGGGTCGGGATCCCACAGGACGAGCAGCGCATGCTCTTCACCCGGTTCTTCCGGGCCTCGACGGCCACCCGCAACGCCGTGCCGGGGGTGGGGCTGGGGCTCACGATCACGCGGGCGATCGTGCTGGCCCACGGCGGGTCCATGGACGTGACCAGCGAGGAGGGGGTGGGTACCGAGTTCCGGTTCTTCCTCCCGGCGGCTCCCAAGACCGAGGTGCTGCAGACCCTCAGCCGCGCGGACTGACCACGCGAGGACGGGCAGTGGTATCGTGGGTTGATGGATACCACCTTCGTCGCTCCGATGGGAGACCGCGGCCGTCTGGTGATTCCGGCTGAGCTGCGCGCGCGGCAGCACTGGGATCAGGGCGTTCCCCTCCTGATGATCGAAGCGGAGGGTGGCGTCGTCCTCCTCACTCGCGAACAGGCGAAGGCGCTCATCCGCAGTCAGCTCGAGGGGCAGAGCGTCCTGGAGGCTCTGCTCGCCGAGCGCCGCGCGGCCGCTGCGCAGGACGACGCGGCGTGACGGTCCTCGACGCGTCGGCTGTGCTGGCATTCCTTCAGGACGAGCCCGGTGCCGCCCGCGTGGAGCAGGCTCTCGATGGCGGCGTCATCGGTGCGGCGAACTGGTCGGAGGTGGCCCAGAAGGTGCGCGCCGCCGGGGCCGACTGGGGCATCGCCTCCGGACTCCTCCTCAGCTATCGTCTGACGATCGAGCCCGTCTCGCATCGCGACGCGGAAAGGGCGGCAGCGCTCTGGGCCCGGGGCACCGGGCTCTCTCTCGGAGACCGGTTGTGCCTGGCGCTCGCCGAACGGATGGACGCGGCGGTGCTGACCGCGGACCGGGCATGGGGCGACGGCGGGCGCATCGAGCAGCTACGACCGTAGCTCGTCCCGGTCGTCGCGAAGCCCCGCGGACTGATAGCCTGGTCGGCTCGCTGTCCGCGGGCGGAAGGACGGCCACGCCTGTGGGGTACA
Source organism: Microbacterium sp. HSID17254 (assembly GCF_003989315.1). Classification (NCBI taxonomy): domain Bacteria; kingdom Bacillati; phylum Actinomycetota; class Actinomycetes; order Micrococcales; family Microbacteriaceae; genus Microbacterium; species Microbacterium sp. HSID17254. The sequence continues at coordinate 12,212 of NZ_RBLT01000030.1, read as the reverse complement.
TCGACGCATCCGGGATCTCGCTGACGCTTCCCGATGGCAGACCGCTTCTCGACGAGGTGTCGTTCCGTGTCGGGGCGGGCTCGACGAGTGCTCTCATCGGACCGAACGGTGCGGGGAAGACGACGCTGCTGCGGATCATCCGCGGCGAGCAGCCGGCCGACGACGGGGTCGTGACCATCGACGGCGGACTCGGCGTCATGGACCAGTTCGTCGGACACGGCGAGCCGGGCCAGACCGTGCACGAGCTGCTCGTGCGGGTGGCTCCCACCCGCCTCCGTGCCGCCGCGGAGGCGCTGGAGGCCGCGGAGAACGCCCTCATCGACCGCGACGAGCACGACACCCAGATGGCCTACGCCTCCGCGATCGCCGAGTATGCGGACGCCGGCGGCTACGAGCACGAGACCGTGTGGGACCAGTGCACCATGGCGGCGCTCGGCGTGCCGTTCGAGCGGGCGCGCTACCGCGAGCTCACCTCCCTCTCCGGCGGCGAGCAGAAGCGGCTCGTCCTGGAAGCGCTGCTGCGCGGCCCGGACGAGGTGCTCCTGCTCGACGAGCCGGACAACTACCTCGACGTGCCGACCAAGCGGTGGCTCGAGGAGCGGCTGCGCGCCACCGACAAGACCGTGCTGCTGGTCTCGCACGACCGCGAGCTCCTCGCCAGGGCCGCCGATCGGCTGATCACGCTGGAGCCCGGCGCGGCGGGGTCGACCGCCTGGGTGCACGGCGGGAGCTTCGCCACCTATCACCAGGCGCGCACCGACCGGATGGATCGGCTCGATGAGCTGCGCCGGCGGTGGGACGAGCAGCACGAGAAGCTCCGCGTCCTCGTCGCGAACCTCAAGGTCAAGGCGGCCGCGAACGACGGCTTCGCGTCCCGCTACCAGGCGGCGCAGACGCGGCTGCGGAAGTTCGAGAAGGCGGGCCCGCCCGAGGAGCGGCCCCCGGCGCAGGAGTTCGACATGCGCCTCCGCGGCGCCAGGACCGGCAAGCGGGCCGTCGTCGCGGAGCGGCTGGAGCTGACCGGCCTCATGCGTCCGTTCGACACCGAGATCTGGTACGGCGACCGCGTCGGCGTGCTCGGCTCCAACGGCTCGGGCAAGTCGCACTTCCTGCGGCTGCTGGCCCGCGGTGGCACCGACCCGGACCCGTCCCTCGGGCACGTGACCGCGGCCGCGGAGGAGCTCCGTCCCGTCGCGCACACGGGGCGTGCGGTGCTGGGCGCCCGCGTGGTGCCGGGGCTCTTCGCGCAGACCCACGCGCACCCGGAGTTCGTCGGTCGCACCCTGCTCGAGATCCTGCACCGGGGAGACGACCTCCGTGACGGGATGCCCCGCGACGCGGCGAGTTCGGCTCTGGACAGATACGGCCTCGTCCGCCAGGCCCAGCAGCCGTTCGAATCGCTCTCCGGCGGACAGCAGGCGCGGTTCCAGGTGCTCCTGCTCGAGCTCTCCGGCGCGACCCTGCTCCTCCTCGACGAGCCCACCGACAACCTCGACCTGGAGTCGGCCGAGGCGCTGGAGGAGGCGCTCGGACGCTTCGAGGGCACCGTGGTGGCGGTCACGCACGACCGGTGGTTCGCGCGCTCCTTCGACCGGTTCCTCGTGTTCGGCACGGACGGCGAGGTCTACGAGTCCGACGAGCCGGTGTGGGACGAGCGGCGGGTGGCGCGTGCGCGCTGACCGCCGCGGAGGCCGCCGGGTGCCGGGTAGGCTGGACGGGTGACCATGGAGATCGAGCTCGGCCGAGGAAAGCGCGCGCGTCGCGCGTACACGTTCGACGACATCGCGGTGGTGCCCTCGCGGCGCACGCGCAACCCGGAGGACGTGTCCACCGCGTGGACGATCGACGCCTTCGGCTTCGAGATCCCGGTGCTCGGTGCGCCGATGGACTCGGTCGTCAGCCCGCGCACCGCGATCATGCTCGGGCAGCTCGGCGGTCTGGGGGTGCTCGATCTGGAGGGCCTCTGGACCCGCTACGAGGACCCGGAGCCGCTGCTCGCCGAGATCGCGGGCCTCGCGGAGGACCGGGCGACCGTGCGCATGCAGGAGCTCTACTCCGAGCCCATCAAGCCCGAGCTCATCACCCGCCGCCTCGCCGAGATCCGGGAGGCGGGCGTCACCGTCGCCGGCTCCCTCACTCCGCAGCGCACGCAGGAGTTCTACGACACCGTCGCCGCGGCCGGGGTCGACCTGTTCGTCATCCGCGGCACGACCGTCTCCGCGGAGCACGTGTCGAGCGTGGCGGAGCCGCTGAACCTCAAGAAGTTCATCTACGACCTCGACGTTCCGGTGATCGTGGGCGGAGCGGCGACCTACACCGCGGCGCTCCACCTCATGCGCACCGGCGCGGCCGGCGTGCTCGTGGGCTTCGGCGGCGGTGCGGCGTCCACCACCCGTGCCACCCTCGGCATCCACGCCCCCATGGCGACCGCGGTGTCGGACGTGGCGGCCGCGCGTCGGGACTACCTCGACGAGTCCGGCGGGCGCTACGTGCACGTGATCGCCGACGGCGGCGTCGGCACCTCGGGCGACATCGTGAAGGCGCTCGCCATGGGCGCCGACGCGGTCATGCTCGGTGTCGCCCTGGCCCGTGCCACGGACGCCCCCGGCCAGGGGTTCCACTGGGGTCCCGAGGCGCACCACCCCAAGCTCCCGCGCGGACGACGCGTCGAGGTGGGCGGCATCGGCACGCTGGAGGAGATCCTCTACGGCCCCGCTCCGGTCGCCGACGGCACCGCGAACCTCATCGGCGCGCTGCGCAAGTCGATGGCCACCACCGGATACTCCGACCTCAAGGAGTTCCAGCGGGTGGAGGTCGTGCTGGCTCCGTACGAGGCCTGAGGTCTCCGCATCACCGTGACCGCACCTGCTCCCTTCCCGCCGACCCTCCGTGAGGTAATGCTGCGGGGACGCTGGATCGCGATGCTGCTGCTGTGCCTGGTCGTCGCCGGCGTGTTCGCCTGGCTCGGCCAGTGGCAGCTGGAGCGGGCGATCGAGACCGATCCTCCGGCGCCGGGGGCGACCGAGCAGGTCCGACCGCTCGACGAGGTCGTGGAGCCGGGGGAGTACCTGCCCGAGCCCCTCGTCGGACAGCGCGTGGAGACCGAGGGCGTCTGGATCCCCGGAGACTTCCTCGTCGTGGGCAGCCGCTTCAACGACGGCGCCGAGGGGTACTGGGTCACCGGTCAGCTCCGCGTCGACGAGCGCGTCTCGCTGGCGGTGGCGATCGGCTGGGCGCCGGATCGCGAGGCCGCCGATGCCGCGGTGGAGCGCCTCGAAGCCGAGGCGGACGGCGGCGTGGTCCCCGTCGCCGGTCGCATCATCTCGGATGAGGGGCCGGCGGTGCCTCCGCGCTCGGATCCGGAGCAGATGGACCGGATGTCGCCGGCCGCTCTCTTGAGCCGCTGGCACGACACCGAGCAGCTCGACGTCTACCGTCCCTACCTGGCCTCCACGACCGCGACCGCGGGACTCGTGGACATCGCCTCCCCGGCGCCCGACGAGCAGTCGCCGGTCAACTGGCTCAACGTGTTCTACGCCGCCGAGTGGGTCATCTTCGCCGGCTTCGCGTTCTACCTCTGGTACCGCCTGGCGAAGGACGCCTGGGAGCGCGAGGTGGAGGAGTTCGACGAGGCGCAGGGCTCCGCGGCTCCCTGACACCCGCTGCGCATCCGCGCGTCGGATGCTGCGCTTCTGCGCGTCGGGTCGGCCCGGTGTGAACCTTCGTCAGGGGGTGTCGCGGCCATTCGGTGAGCGCTCGGTGACCAATGGGAAAACTCCGTTGAGGATGTCCGAACCGCTCCGTATGCTCGCTCCATGTGCGCACGCTGGGAGTTCCCGATGTGTGCGATGACAGCGTCCTGAGCAGCGCCGGAACACGATCGAGGAGACAGCACCGATGATGTCCGCTCCTGAGCACGGGGAGACCCTGACCCCCGTCTCGCACCGCAGAATCCGAGGGCGCGTGGGCGCTCTCGCCGCGACGTGCGTCGCCGCCCTGAGCCTCGGCTCGCTGGTGGCCGCGCCCGCGTCGGCGAACACCGACGGCACCGGGGTGGTGATCAACGAGGCGTATCTGTCCGGCGGCAGCGCCGGGGCGGCGTTCACGAACAAGTTCGTGGAGCTGTACAACCCGACGACGGCGCCCGTCACCCTGGACGGCCTGTCCCTGCAGTACCGCTCCGCGACCGGGACCGGCGCCTTCAACGGCGTCGCACCGCTGAAGGGGACGATCCCCGCGGGCGGCTACTTCCTCGTGCAGGGGAACAGCAACGGCACCAACGGCGCCGCCCTCCCGACCCCCGACGCCACGACGACGCTGAGCCCGAGCGGCACCAACGGCACGCTGGCCCTCGTCGAGGGCACCGCGGCGGTCACCCTGACTCCCGGCTCGACGGTCGGCGTCGACGGCGTGATCGACCTCCTCGGCTACGGCACCTCGAACACCTTCGAGACGGCGGCCGCCGCCGCCTCCACGAGCAACACCGACGTCCGGTCGCTGAACCGCACGGACGGCGCGGACGCGGACGACAACAAGACGGACTTCGCGCTGTCGGCGACCATCACCCCGCAGAACTCCGGCGGCACCGATCCCGGCACCGACCCGGGCGAGGAGCCGGGGACGGAGCCCACGACCGCCACGATCGCCGAGGTCCAGGGCACCGGCGACGTCTCGCCGCTGGCCGGACAGCGCGTCCGCGTCGAGGGCGTCGTCACCGCCGATCACCGGACGGGCGGCTACAAGGGCATCGTGATCCAGACGCAGGGTTCGGGCGGCGAGACCGACGCGACTCCCGGCGCCTCGGATGGCGTCTTCGTCTTCCTGAACGCGCTCGCGCCCACGCTCGAGATCGGCGACCTCGTCTCGGTGACCGGCACCGTGAGCGAGTACTACGGCCAGACCCAGATCGCTCCCGCCGCGGTGGCCGACGTCTCCGTCGTCACCGCCGGTGTGGGCGTGCCGGCCCTCACGCCGCTCCCGGACACCGTGCGCGGTGCCGACCGCGAGCAGTACGAGAACATGTACGTCGCCCCGACCGGCACCTACCGGCTCGCGTCGAGCCACCAGCTGTACAACTACGGGGCGCTGTGGCTGAACGCCGGCGACGACCTCAACGTCAAGAGCACCGAGACCACGCGTCCCGGGGCCGACGCGGCCGCCATCGCGGCCGAGAACCGCGCCAACCGCATCCTGCTCGACGACGCCTGGTCCATCCAGGTGACCAACAACGGCCACCCGGGCCAGCAGCCGTACTTCACGGAGGACACGGTGGTCCGCAACGGCGACACCGTCGACTTCGGGTCCAACGGCTACGTGCTCCAGTGGGGCTTCGACGACTGGCGCCTGCAGCCGGTCGTCCCGATCGACGACGCCTCCCCGGCGGAGCGCAAGGTCACCTTCGAGCCGACGAACCCGCGCCCCGAGAAGGCCCCCGAGGTGGGCGGCGACGCGCAGGTGGCGTCGTTCAACGTCTACAACTACTTCACGACGCTGAAGAGCGAGAACGCGGACGCCCGCGGTGCGGCGAACGCCGCCCAGTTCGCGATCCAGAAGTCCAAGATCGTCTCGGCCATCAACGGCCTCGACGCGGAGATCGTGGCGCTGATGGAGATCGAGAACTCGGTCAAGCTCGGCAAGCCCGTCGACACCGCCCTGAAGGATCTCGTCGCCGGCCTCAACGCCGACGCGGGCTCGGACGTGTGGGACTACGTGCGCACGCCGAAGGCGCTGCAGGACCCGGCGACGACGGACTACATCACCAACGCGATCATCTTCAAGAAGGACGCCGTCAGCACGGTGGGCGACAGCGCCACCGTCACCGACGAGTCGGTGTGGGGCAACGCCCGCGAGCCGATCGCGCAGGCGTTCGACATCGACGGCCGCGTCGTCACCGTCGTCGCCAACCACCTGAAGTCGAAGTCCCCGCCGCAGGGTGCCGGCGCGGAGCCGGCCGACGGCCAGGGGTTCTTCAACGCCGACCGGGTGAAGCAGGCGCAGGCCATCCTCGCCTTCACGGATGAGCTGGCCGAGAGCAGCGGCAGCAGCGACATGCTGCTGATCGGCGACTTCAACGCCTACGGGCAGGAAGACCCGATCGACGTGTTCACCTCGCAGGGGTGGAGCGACGTGGCCGCCGACAAGGCCGCAGGGCAGTACACGTACACGTTCGACGGGGAGCTCGGCTCGCTCGACCACGTGATCGCCTCGCCGTCGCTCGTCTCCTCGATCACGGGCGCCGGTGTGTGGGGCATCAACTCGCCGGAGTGGAGCGACCGCGGCTACGCGTTCGGCGCCACCGAGGAGGGCACCCCGTACCGGTCCAGCGACCACGACCCGATCCTCGTCGGCGTCTCCTCGGAGGTCCCGCCGGTGAACATCGACGTCGTGACGGTGAACGACTTCCACGGCCGTATCGAGGCCGACGGGGCCGCGGCCGGCGCCGCCGTGCTCGCGGGGGCGGTGCAGCAGTTCCGTGCGGCGAACCCGAACACGATCTTCGCCGGAGCCGGCGACCTCATCGGTGCGTCGACGTTCACCTCCTTCATCAACGACGACAACCCGACCATCGACGCGCTCAACGCCGCCGGCCTGGACGTGAGCGCCGCGGGCAACCACGAGTTCGATCAGGGCTGGGAAGACCTGCGCGACCGGGTGCAGGAGCGCGCGGACTGGGAGTACATCTCCTCGAACGTGTTCCTCACGGAGACCGGTGAGCCCGCGCTCGCCCCGGCCTGGGTCAAGGAGCTCGACGGCGTGCGCGTCGGCTTCGTGGGCGCCGTCACGGAGGATCTCGACTCGCTCGTCTCGCCCGAAGGCATCGCGGATCTCGAGGTGCGCAGCATCGTCGACTCCGTGAACGCCGTGGCCGACGACCTGCGCGACGGGGACCCGGCCAACGGCGAAGCGGACGTCGTGATCCTGCTCGTGCACGAGGGTGCGGAGAGCACCGCGCTGTCCGCGATCACCGAGGACTCGCCGCTGGGCGAGATCGTCTACGGAGTCGACGACGACGTGGACGCGATCGTCTCGGCGCACACGCACCTCGCCTATAACCACGTCATCGACGGCCGGCCGGTCGTCTCGGCGGGGCAGTACGGCGAGAACCTCGGCCTCATGAACATCCAGGTCGACCCGAAGACGAAGGAGCTGCTCTCGATCACCAACGAGATCAAGCCCCTCACGTCCGCAGGCAAGCCGCTGTACCCGGCGGTGCCGGAGGTGCAGGCCATCGTCGACAAGGCGAAGGCGGAGGCCGACGTGCTGGGAGCGGTCAAGGTGGGCGACATCACCGCCGACTTCAACCGCGCGCGGCAGACCAACGGCTCGGAGAACCGCGGTGGCGAGTCCACCATCGGCAACTTCGTCGCCGACGTGCAGAAGTGGTCCACGGGTGCGGACATCGCTCTCATGAACCCCGGTGGCATCCGTGCCAACCTGACCTACGCGTCGAGCAACCCCGAGGACCCCGACGGCAACGTCACCTATCGGGAGGCGGCGACCGTCCAGCCCTTCGCCAACACGCTCGTCACGCTGACCCTCACCGGCACGCAGCTGAAGGGTGTGCTGGAGGAGCAGTGGCAACCCGCCGGATCGGCCCGACCGTTCCTCAAGCTCGGCGTCTCCGAGGGTCTGGTCTACACGTACGACCCGACGGCGGCCGCGGGTTCGCGGATCACCTCGATCACGCTGAACGGCACCGCGATCGACCCGAACGGGGAGTACACGGTGGCGGCGAACTCCTTCCTCGCGGCGGGCGGCGACAACTTCGCCACCTTCAAGGAGGGGGCGGGCAAGCGGGACACCGGCAAGATCGACCTCCAGTCGATGGTCGACTGGTTCGATGCGAACAAGACGGCCTCGCCGGACCTCGCCCAGCGTGCGGTCGGTGTGACCGTCAGTCCGGCGGACGCCGACGGCTACCGCGCCGGCGACCAGGTGACGGTCTCGCTCTCCTCGCTGGCGTTCAGCGGTGGTGAGGCGGCGCCGGGAGCGGTCACGCTGTCGCTCGGCGACACCCAGCTCGCGGCCGGCACGGTCGACCCGACCATCGTGGACACCACCGACGAGGGCGGCCGCGCCACCCTCACCTTCACGGTGCCGTCCGGGGTGTTCGGCGAGCAGCAGCTCACGGTCGAGGTCCCGGCGACGGGCACGACGGTGCAGGTGCCGTTCACGATCGCCGGCGAGGAGGAGTTCGCGGGGACCATCGCGCTCGGCTCCTCGAAGGTGGCCGCGGGCAAGAAGCTCGACGTCACCGGCGAGGGCTACCAGCCCGGCGAGACCGTCACGGTGGAGCTCCGGCCGAAGAAGGGCCAGGGCGTCCAGGTGGGCACGGTGCAGGTCCGGCAGGACGGCACCTTCAGCACCTCGGTGACGGTGCCGAAGAACGCCCAGCCCGGCAAGTACACCGTCGCGGTGGCGCAGGCCGACGGGGACGAGGCCACGGCCACCGTCACCGTCAACCGCGCCGGCGGCATCGGCGGGATCATCAAGGACATCGTCGACTGGCTGTGGGACCTCCTGACCGGATGGTTCTGATGCCGATCGGCGGATGACGAGGCGGAGGCCGTCGGGGAGACCCGGCGGCCTCCGTCGTTTCCGCGGGGTCGGGGCGTCGCCCGCCGCCGACTAGACTGGGGGCATGCCCGAACCGAAAGTCGCCAGCTTTCCGGCGATCCGCGGTGCGCTGAAGTTCTACCAGATCGCGTCGATCATCACGGGAGTCATGCTGCTCCTGCTGCTCGCCGAGATGGTGCTGAAGTACACGCCGATCCACCTCGAGCTCTTCGCCGGAGGATCGGGCGGCCCGCTCTGGTTCGCCGGCGTCATCGCGGGGCCGGACTGCCAGTGGTGGTCGCTGTTCGCGCCGTGGACGAACTCGTGCGAGATGACCTCCCTCGGGGACGGCTTCAACATCTCGCTGTTCATCCTCGTCGCCCACGGCTGGTTCTACGTCGTCTACCTCTTCGCGTGCTTCCGCATGTGGAGCCTGATGCGCTGGCCGTTCCGCCGGTTCATCCTCCTCGCCCTCGGCGGCGTCATCCCGCTGCTGTCGTTCTTCATGGAGGCGATCGTCGCCCGTGAAGTCAAGACCTATCTCGCCACCCGGGAGGCCGCCGAGGCCTCCGCGATCGCCCCGGAAGGTGTCCGTTGACCGAACAGTCCGAGACCCAGCAGCGCCCCGCGCTCGTCGTCGACTTCGGCGCCCAGTACGCGCAGCTCATCGCCCGCCGCGTCCGCGAGGCCGGCGTCTACAGCGAGATCGTGCCGCACACCGCCACGGCCGAGGAGATCGCCGCCAAGAACCCCGTCGCGATCATCCTCTCCGGCGGACCTTCGTCGGTGTACGAGGAGGGCGCGCCGAAGCTCGACCCGTCGGTCTTCGACCTCGGCGTCCCCACGCTCGGCATCTGCTACGGCTTCCAGTACATGGCCCAGACCCTCGGCGGCGAGGTCGCGCACACCGGCCTCCGCGAGTACGGCGCCACGGATGCCGTCATCTCCGGTGACGGCGGCACGCTGCTCAGCGGGCAGCCGACCGAGCAGAACGTGTGGATGAGCCATGGCGACCAGGTCGCGAAGGCACCGGAGGGCTTCGAGGTGCTCGCGACGACGGAGGCCACGAAGGTCGCCGCCTTCGCGAACGAGGAGCGCGGCTTCTACGGCGTGCAGTGGCACCCGGAGGTCAAGCACTCGGATCACGGTCAGCGCGTGCTCGAGAACTTCCTCCACAAGGGCGCGGGCCTCGCGTCCGACTGGAACCCCGACAACGTGATCGCCGAGCAGATCGAGCGCATCCGCGAGCAGGTCGGCGACGCCCGGGTCATCTCCGCGCTGTCCGGCGGCGTGGACTCCGCCGTCTCGACCGCTCTCGTGCACAAGGCCATCGGCGACCAGCTCACGGCCGTCTTCGTCGACCACGGTCTCCTCCGCAAGGGCGAGCGCGAGCAGGTCGAGAAGGACTACGTCGAGTCCACCGGTGTGCGGCTCATCACGGTCGACGCCGCGGAGACCTTCCTCGGTCACCTCCAGGGCGTGACCGACCCCGAGGAGAAGCGCAAGATCATCGGCCGCGAGTTCATCCGCGCGTTCGAGAAGGTGCAGCTCGACCTCGTGGAGGAGGCGAAGGCCGACGGCGGCGCCCCGGTGAAGTTCCTCGTGCAGGGCACGCTCTACCCGGACGTGGTGGAGTCGGGCGGCGGTGCGGGCACCGCCAACATCAAGTCGCACCACAACGTGGGCGGTCTTCCGGACGACCTCGACTTCGAGCTCATCGAGCCGCTGCGGGCCCTGTTCAAGGACGAGGTCCGCGCGATCGGCCGCGAGCTCGGCATCCCCGAGGCGATCGTCGGGCGTCAGCCGTTTCCGGGGCCCGGTCTCGGCATCCGGATCATCGGTGAGGTCACCGCTGACCGTCTCGAGATCCTGCGTGAGGCCGACGCCATCGCCCGCGAGGAGCTGACCAAGGCCGGCCTCGACCAGGAGATCTGGCAGTGCCCGGTCGTGCTCCTCGCCGACGTGCGCTCGGTGGGCGTGCAGGGCGACGGCCGCACCTACGGCCACCCGATCGTGCTGCGTCCGGTCTCCAGCGAGGACGCGATGACCGCCGACTGGACCCGTCTGCCGTACGACGTGCTCTCGAAGATCTCGAACCGGATCACCAACGGCGTCCGCGACGTCAACCGGGTCGTGCTGGACGTCACGTCGAAGCCGCCGGGAACGATCGAGTGGGAGTAGGGGGCGCGATGCCCCCGGTCTCGGCACCGGTCCTCCCGGACGCCGAGTACCTGGTGCTGTCCAGCCGTCTGATCCCCGGGCTGGACGGCGGGTACACGATCGCGACGCTCGCGCGAGCCCGGCTGCTCGCCGGAGCGGGCGCCGGCGAGGGCCGGGGTCCGCAGCTGCTTACCTTCGATCCGGGGACGATCGCCGATCACGCCGAGCATCGCCGCGTGTTCGCCGACCGCGGCGCGCTCGCGGACCCGGATCGTCTGCGGAACCTCTTCGACGAGGCCGTCGCCCCGGAGGGCGGAGCCGCCGCCTGGCTGCGGGACGCGGCTGATGACGCGGTGACGGCCGACCCCGACGTGGAGTACCGGGTGCTCGCGGACCCGGAGGGTCGTCCCTTCGTGGCCCTCCCGGTGATCCCCGGCGACCCGGACTGGCACCTCACGGACGAGCCCGTCCTCGTCCACGACGAGAGCGGTGCGGTCGTCGGGGCGTTGCACGGCTTCCGCGGGCTCTACGGTGCCTGGCTCGACCACGTCACGGCGGCGCTGGGCGACCGGCCGATCGTCGTGATCTGCGAATCGCGTCAGCTCGGCGAACTGGTCGCCGACTGGGGCGACCCGCGCGTGCGCATCCTGCACCCCATCCACACCATGCACGTCGAGGCTCCCTACACGCCGGACGCACCCATGAACACGCTCTGGACGCGGTGGTTCCGCCTGGCCGACCGCTTCGACGCGGTGATCTGGCCGACGGCCACGCAGCGCGACGACGTGGTGGCGCGATTCGGCTCCTCCGCGAACCACGTCGTGGTGCCGAACCCCATCGAGCCCGTGGAACGTCGGGAGAGTCTGCGCGAGGACGGCCTCGTCGTCGTGCTGGGCCGACTCGCGGCGGGCAAGCGCGTCGACCACGCGATCCGCGCCTTCCTGGCGGCGGACGTGCCGGGCACCCGGATGGAGATCTGGGGCACGGGTGCGGAGGAGCAGCGGCTGGCGGCGCTGATCGCCGAGCTCGACGGCGCCGAGCGCGTGCGGCTCTGCGGGTACACCGCCGATCCGGCGACCGTGCTCGATCGTGCGTCCGTCCTGGTGACCTCGACCGCGTTCGAGGGACAGCCGCTCGGCGTGGTCGAGGCGCTGCTGCACGGCACCCCTGTGGTGTCGTACGACGTGCGGTACGGCATCCGCGATGTGCTCGGCGCCGGCGGAGGTGTGCTCGTGCCCGCCGGTGACGTCACGGCGCTGGGGGAGGCCCTGCGGGACCTCCTGACCGATCCGGACCGGCTCGCGGCACTCCGTGCGGAGGCGCCGCTCGTCGCGGCGGCGTGGAGCCCGGCGCGCTCCGTGGAGGCGCTGACCGCGACGATCGCCGCGGCCGTCCGCGCTCCCTCGCGGCGCTGACCGTCCGCGACCCGGTCGACCGCCGGGGAGTCGCGGACGACGCCCCGGCGGTCGACGGTCCTATCGCGTGCGCCGCCGGAA
>NZ_RBLT01000029.1:0-48848 GCF_003989315.1 Microbacterium sp. HSID17254 | reverse complement strand
TCGGCGGGCGGCGCGCTGGGGGCGGGAACCACGGCGGGCGGCGCGGCGTAGTCGGGGAAGATCAGGGACGGCGTCTCCGGAGATCCGGTCCCGGCCGGGGCGAGGGAGGGGATCGTGTACCCCGAGGCATCACGCGCAGGGGCCGTCGCGGGCGGAGCGCTGCGGCGCGGCCCGGGCTGGAGCGCCGCGAGACGGTCGCCCTCGGGATAGGGGGCGGGGCCCCAGGCGAGGACGGTCGCCCAGACCGGCGGCAGCAGGATGGCGAGCACCGTCATGCCGGCGCCCCGTCCGAAGCGCCGGTTGATCCGGTGGGTCGCGACGACCTTGAGGTAGATCCCGTAGAGCTGGACGATCGGGATGAAGTAGAACACCACCGACCAGGCGGGCACTCCCCCGCGTGCGAGGATCTCGGCCTCGTTCAGGACGGGCACCCAGCCCTTCCACCCCTCCCCGTCGATCCGGGGGAACAGGCGCGAGAGCGCGAGGGCGTACCAGACGTAGACGGCCAGGCCGACGAGCAGGCCGAGTCCGACGATGATGACGAGCATCGTGGCCAGACCGGAGTCCGCGGGCGCGGTCATGAGTCCCCCTTCTTCCGGTCATCCAGTGAACCGGTCCATCCGAGCGTACCGAGCATGGGTCGTGCACCGAAGCCGGGGAGGCGCAGCGACCGCGTCCTGGCCACGAACGAGGTCGGCCGGATGCGGGCACGCAGGCGCTGCCACCGTGTCCCCGTCTTGGCGAGCTCCGCCCGCTCCGCGTCCACGAGGGCCCACGCGGCCGTCGCGTCCTCGCGAGTCGGCGGGTGCTCGGCGAACACGGCACGGTCCACGAGGGCGGCGAGCCGTTGCGCGGCCGCGCGACCGCTCGACTGCGCGCGCTGCGTCCGGGTGCCCTGCCCGGCCATGGGCACGTCGTGATCGGCGTAGACGTCGGCGAGCTCCTCCCAGGCGCCGGCCAGACGGACTTCGGGATCCGGGGCCGTGCGGCGCGCGTGTGCGCGCCTGCTCTTCGCGACGAGGAGCACGAGGAAGGGCAGGGCGAGCAGCAGCAGGGCGAGGAGGCCGAGGCCGACACCCCGGAGGATCGGCAGCAGGACGGCGAGGACCTCCGACGCCGGCTCCTCGAGCGGCGGCGCGTCGTTGTTCGCGTCGCTCTGCGCCTGCGGCGGGTCCAGCGCCTCGGACCGCGGCTGCTCGGGGACCGTGGGATGCTCCGGCAGCTGCTCGCCCTCGGTGAGGGTGCTCGGCAGCATCGCGTACTGCGGCGTGGTGTCGACGGGGATCCACTCTCCCCCCGAGGTGCGCACCTCGACCCACGCGCTCATGTTCGCGCCGGTGCACAAGTCGCCGCAGGCGGGGATCCCCGGGACCTCGTCCGCGCCGGCGAGGCGCGCGCCCATCACCACCCGGGACTCCAGCCCCCAGTGCTGCGCGAGGAGAGCCGCGGCCACGGAGAACTGCTCGTCGTCGCCGACCGCCGACACGAGCATCTCCGGCTTCGCGTCGGCGCCCGCCCGCCGCTCCTGCTCGGTCAGCGCCGTGAAGAGCTCTTCGATGCGGGCCGCGGAGTGTCCGGCATAGCTGGGTGCGAAGGCGTACCCCTCGGACTGCTGTAGAGCGGCGATCCAACCGGCGGCCGCTTCGTCCTCCAGCAGCGCGTGGCTGAGATAGCCGCGGGACCGCAGGCGATCGATCACCTCGAGGTAGCCGGCGCCGGTCCGCGGCTGCTCCTGCATCTCGGCCCATTCGACGAGCGCCGGGTACCGATCGGTGTCGAGGGTCGAGCGTCCGCCCTGGAGCGCTGCGAGGTCACCGGGCTTGCCCGGCGCATCGATGAGCACGGCGTAGCGATCCCCGGGTACCAGCCCCTCCCCGCCGCCCGGCGCGTCGGCGACGGTGATCGCGGTGTCGCCGTCGGCGTTCACGTGGAAGCCGTCGGCGAGCGCGTCCGCGCGCTCCCCGGAGAAGGCGGGCGCCTCGGCGAGACCGGCTGGCGACGGGACCCAGATCCCCCGGTAGCCCTCGCCGATCGTGATCTCCATCGTCACCCGGCCGGAGCCGGGGAGGGCCGAACGGGGCAGGCGGCTGAAGCGGTCGTCGGCGTCGATGTGGAAGTCCTCGCCGTCGTAGGCGTCGAGGGTGACCAGACGGAGACGATCCACGGCACCGGGATCGCCCTCCAGCTGCACGACCGGCGTGTCCAGCATGCCGCCGGCGAACCAGGATCGATACGAGCTGAGCGGGCTCGGCTGCTCCTGCACCACCACCATGGGCTCGACCTCGTCGCGGAGGACGGAGCGGTCCGACCAGCCGGCCGACGCGGGAGCGATCGCGAAGCCCGCGGCCAGGGCGATCACGGCCAGCCCCGCGGAGAGGAGGTGCCGGCGCACGGTGAGCCAGGCGGGGGTCGCACGGCGGGAGATGTTCGCCGCCGCCACGCTGCGCAGGGCGGCGGCGCGCTGCAGCCGCGTGCGTCCGACGAGCCAGACGAGGGAGACCACGAAGACGGCGACGCCGATCAGCCATTCCCGGGGGGCGGGGAGCTCGACTCCGGCCACCGAGACCGGGGAGGACGTGCCGCTCACGCCGAACGCGATGCCGAAGACGCTCATGGCCACGACCACGGGGACGGCCGCCACCGCCCGCCTGCCCCCGCTCCAGACGAGGAGCGTGGCCACGAACGAGCCGGACAGCATCACGACGAGGAAGGGGATGAGGACCGCCTGATACTCCCCCAGCGGCGGGTTCAGGGTGAGCATCTGCTTCCAGCCCAGCACGACCCCGAGCACCGCGTCCCGCACGCCGCCGAGGAATGCGGGCACGGAGGTGAGCGCGGAGGGGATGGCCAGTGGCACCGAGACCAGCAGGTACACGCCGGCTGCGGCAAGCGCGGCGAGCGGCGTTCCCCAGCGCAGGATGCGCGCGACGACGGCGACGGCCATGCCGAGGAGGCCGCCGACGATCCCCACGGCGAGGGCCCGGGACGACTCGTAGACCGGCCAGGCGGCCGCTGTGGCGAGGAGCACGCCGGCCAGCACGTACCCCAGCGACCAGAGGGTCAGGGCCGAGGGAAGGCTGCCGCGACGCGGCCGCCCGCGCTTCGGGCCGGCCGCGTTCATCGCAGGGCTCCGCGGGCGAGCATCTGCGGGAGGTCGCCGAGCGCGCCGAGGGTCATCACCGCGAGCTCCCTGGCCGTCCGCATCGTCGGCTGCGCACCGAGCTCACTGCGCACCGCCACGGCCTCCACGGCCGCCGGGAGCTTCACCGCCGCGTGACGCAGACGCTCGAGCGGCAGGAGGGAGCCGGTCACCAGGAACCCGATCGAGAGGTCGGGGTACGACTGCGCCGTGAGGGCGGCGACGGCTTCGAGCCGCATCACCCGTGCCGCCTGATCGATCGTGGAGGTCGCGTCGAGGAGCGCCTTGGGAGTGACCGTGGGCAGAGTGCGGATCGACAGCACCTCCGCGCGGCCGTGTTCCGGGATCTCGTTGCTCACCGAGAAGAGCACGTCCCTGCCGTCCCGCACGCCCTGCAGCGCCAGGGACGCGGCGGCGCTGACCGTGTTCTCGAACTCGTCGTCGCTCGCGTAGGACTCGGGGTCGAGGTCGAGGATGACGGCGATGCGCGCGTGCCGGGACTCCTCGTACTGCCGCACCATGAGAGTGCCCGTCTTCGCCGTCGACTTCCAGTGGATGTGGCGCGGCGAGTCGCCGACGACGTACTCCCGCACGGCGTGGAAGGAGAGGTCGGCGTCCACCAGGGTGGTGCTCGGCGTGCCTTCGAGGTCGCGGATCAGGCCCGCGCTGGTGCTGGGGAGCCGCACGGTCACCGGGTGCACATGGATGCGCTGCACGTCCGGCCAGCGGAGTTCTCGGCGGAGGATCCCGATGGGGTCGCCGCGGGTGATGGTCATGGGGCCGACGTCGATGACGCCGCGGCGGTGCGCGGCGATCGTCAGCTCCTCACGGTGGTGCGCGCCCGGTCGGAGCAGCGGCACGTGCGCCTCGACGAGGCCCTCCCCCACCGGCACGTCCACGACGCCGGGGAGCGAGAGGCGCTCGCCGTTGTTGCGGACGTCGAGCGTCGCACCGATCTCGGCACCGGCGACGACGCGGTCGCGGTCGAGCACGAGATCGATCCGGTAGTCATGCGCGCCGAGGATGAACGGCACGCAGGCCACCAGCAGCACGAGCGCGATCGTGGCGACCGCCCAGGCCTCCACCCAGCCGAACAGCAGCCCGGCGAGCACGCCGAGCACCACGGCCACGGCGACGAGCATCCCCGCCGTGGTGACCGTCTCACGGACCCAGCCGACCGTGGCCCTCGTCGCGCGCCCCACGGAGCGGGCCACCCGACGCGCGCCGAAGACCGCGCCGCGCACGGGACCGCGGCGCGTGCGGTCGTAACGCGTGACGGTGGACGTCCGCGTCGACGTGCTCGTGCCGGCGGTCGTCCGCGTCAGGCGGGATTCGGTGCTGAAGGTCACGCAGTGCCGTTCTCGCGCGGAGGTTCGACGTCGAGGAGGATCTGTCCGACCACGGCCACGGCCGTCACCCCGTCGAACTCGGCTTCCGGTTCGAGCACCAGACGGTGCGCGAGGGCGACGACGGCGAGTTCGCGCACGTCGTCGGGCGTCACGAACGTGCGCCCGTTCTTGGCCGCCCAGGTCATCACCAGGCGCGACAGCGCCAGGGCCCCGCGCACACTGGCCCCGAGACGGACCTCGGACGCGCGCCGCGTGGCGTCGACGATGCGCATGATGTAGTCCGACACCAGCGGGTTCACGTAGACCCCGCGCGACATCTCCGCCATCGTCAGGATCGTGTCGGTGTCGACGATGCCGTCGAGCACCGTCTTCGCCCGACCGGCGCCCTGCAGGATGCGCATCGTCGCCGCCTCGTCGGGGTAGCCGATCGAGGTCTTGATCATGAAGCGGTCGAGCTGCGCCTCCGGCAGCCGGTAGGTGCCGCCCTGCTCGATGGGGTTCTGCGTCGCCATCACGAGGAACGGGGAGCCGACGGACCGGGTGACGCCGTCGACCGTGACCGTGCCCTCCTCCATGACCTCCAGCAGCGCGGACTGGGTCTTCGGGCTCGCCCGGTTGATCTCGTCGGCGAGCACGATGTTCGCGAAGACGGGCCCCGCGTGGAACTCGAACGTGCCCTCCTTCTGGTCGTAGACCGTGATGCCGGTCACATCCCCCGGAAGGAGGTCGGGCGTGAACTGGATGCGGCTGCTGGTCCCGTTGACCGTCTGGGCGACGGCGCGGGCGAGCGCTGTCTTGCCGGTTCCCGGATAGTCCTCCAGGAGGACGTGGCCGCCGCTGACGGCGGTGGCGAGCACGAGTTCGACCACGTGGCGCTTGCCGAGGATCGCCTGCTCGATGTTGCCGGTCAGGATCGAGAACGTCTCGGCGAACCAGGAGGCCTGCTCGGGAGCGATGGTGACGGGGGCTGCTGCGGTGGCTGGCATAGGGAAAGAGTATTCGTGTCGGTGTGCTCGGCGGTCAGGGGCACAGGCCCGTGACGCGATGCGTGATGGGGGTGAGGGTGGCGAAGGCTCCGGTCCACGTGATGGTCACGTCGAAGGTGCCGGGAGTGTCGACCAGGGGCGTCGCCTCGAGGATGTACGAGCCGCGTGCGGCGGCGGACACCGTCACGACGTCGCCCTCGACGACGGGCATGCAGGGTTGGAACACGGCGTTGACCACGGTCGGTGCGGTCGTCGCGGTGATGGTGACCTCGCCGGAGCAGGAGTTGCTCTGGCTGGCATGGCAGGCGCGGGCGAGGACCTGGCCCGGTGACGAGTCCGGGGTGAGCGCGAAGTCATCGCGCCACGATCCGTACATGTAGTACTTCGGCACGAACCCGTTCTCCACCTCGATGCGCGGGGCCGAGGCCAGCCCGTACTCGTAGCGGTTCCCGTCGCGCCGGGGGTCCTTCGCGACCGTGTAGGTCGTGTCGCCGCCGGGGCCGTCGACGAACGTGAACGTGAAGACCGTCGCGGTGGACGACTCCGCCACCCCGTAGCCGTTCGAGGCGCAGGCCTTGACGGAGTACAGCTGGTACGGCCGCAGCCCCTGGAGGGACGGGGACTCGGACTGCACCTCGCCGCCGGACACCGCGAGCGTGCCGTCGCCGCGTGCGGTGCAGCTGACGTTGCCCGACCGCCACGCCACGTACACGACCTGGACTCCCTTGGCGCTGCCGTTGGCCTGCGCGGCGATGCCGGAGACGTTCACCGCCGTGTTCGAGACGACCGTCGCCTGGGTCGCCGCCGGGTCGAAGTACACCGAGCCGGCGACCGTCACCGAGGTGCGGAACCCGCCGCCCTCGTTGCCGCCGCCGGTCGGCGGCTGGAACTGGCTGATCGGGACGATCGTCAGCGTCTGCGCCCCCGGGGACAGCGCGATCTCGGCCGTGGTGGTCGCCCCCGTGCGGTTGATGACCTCACCCGTCTCCTCGATCCGGAACGAGACGGCGTCGTCGGCGGCGTCGATCGACACCCGGACCGCCCCACGTCCCCGGTCGGAGACCCCCGGTCGGTACTCCGGCGTGGCCGTCGCGTTCGAGACGACAGGAGCGGCGTAGGCCCAGCTCGTGTGCGGCGACGTCGCGGCCGAGGTGCCGACGGCGTTGACGGCCGCGGCGGTGAACGTGTGCGGGGTGCCGTTCGTCAGCCCGTTGACCGTGCAGCGGTAGACGGCGCCGGCCGGGCTGCAGGACGCATTCGCCGGGGCGCCGTCCTGGAGGATCGTCACACCGGAGACCGCGGGATGCGCGCGTCCCGCCTCGCCGAGCGGCACCTCCAGCGCGACGGTCGTGCGGGTGAAGCCGACCGTCGTGACGCTCGCGGGGGCCTGCGGGAACCCCTGGAGGTCGAGGGTGAGCGTGCCGGTGCCGGTGCGGCCCTGCGCATCCGACACGACGAACGGGATCACGCACTGTCCGCCGGGCGCCTGCCCGCCGCCGGGCCAGCTCGCCGTGATGGTCTTGGCGCCTGCTGTCGAGACCGAGGCCACGTCGCAGCGCGCGCCGGCCCCGAGCGACATCAGGCGCAGCCCGGATCCCGGCTTCCCGGCGAAGGGATCGTACTCACCGGCGACGTCGACCACGTCGATCGAGCAGTTGGCGCTCGTGACGACGCACTGCTTGGTGAAGGTCGCTCCCCGCGGGGCGTCCGGCGGGGCCGCGCCGACGACGAGGCGGACGGACGCCGACGGCTGTCCGTACTGCGGCACGGTGACGCTGACGTTCTCGGTGTTGCCCGGTCGCGCATCGGCGCGCGCCTCGATCGTCAGCTTCCCGCCGCTCTGCGTGACGAGGAACGCCGAACCGGAGTAGACGATGCGGTACTCGAGGGAGGAGGCGTTGCCCTCCCGGCCCCCTTCCCACGCGGCCATGTTGGCGTAGAGGTCGACGCTCTCCGTCGCTCCGGGGGCGATCGTGTGCGAGATGGAGGAGAGCAGCAGCTGCGGCTCGGACGGGCGGACGCTGATGGGCACGTCGAGGTACGACCACCGCTTCTGCCCCTCCAGGCGCACCGGGATCAGGCAGGTGTCCGACCACGGCGCCTCGCGGCCGGCCCGGTACTCCGCTTCGCGCGGGCCGTCGGCGGTGCATTCTGCGGCAGCCCGCTGGGCGGTGAACGACCCGGTGCCGATCTCGATCGCATCGGACGACGGGAGGTCGGCGTAGTCCTGCACGGCGAAGGAGACGGCCGCGTCCTCGTCCACGACGACCGGCGTCGCACCGGGGACGAGCTGCACCTGCATGTCGTCGAACGCCGGGATGCGCAGGAAGCCGTAGGCGGCGACATTGCGTCCGTTCGCTGCCGTTCCGGTGAGCTGGAAGGGCACCAGGGCGCCTTCCTTCGGCGCGGTGCCCACGATGCGGTTCCCCTGCACCGAATAGCCCGGCTGCTCTCCCCACAGGCGCAGCCGCAGCGAGCCGACGTCGCCGGAGGGCCAGCGGACCCTGTCGGTCACGACATCGATGCCGCGGTCGGCGAGATCGTCGCGGTCGCGCGCGGTGAGCACGGTGTCCGCGATGACCGGCTGATCGGCGACCGTGCCGTCGGTGACGGTCACGACGATGAGGCCCTGCGCCGTGCTCCCCGTGCGCGACGACTTCACCGTGTAGAAGTACGAGTTGGTGCCGGCGGTCTCGCCGGCACGCAGCACGACCCGGCCGTCCTTCAGCGAGGTGTCGGAATCGATCAGCGCGTTGAGCCGGTCGTACAGCGGGTTCCCCTTGACGGGCGGCGCGTTCGGCACGAGCTCGGTGATCTCGAGCTCGCTCTGCGCCGGGTCGAGATCGTTCGAGCGCGGGTCCAGCACGACCGGCGTGCGGGATCCCGCCTCGACGCGGACGTAGTCGCTGAAGGTCACAGGGGCGGCGTCGTCCACGTCCGCATCGAGGACGCCGATGCGCACGGCCGCGCTCCCCTCCTCGCCCTGCGGATCACGGACGCTGTAGCGGAACGAGACCTGGCCGCCGGCGACGCCTCCGGCCGGCGCGCGGTACACGATCGCCTCACCGTTCGCCGAGATGGTGGCCGTGCCGCCGCCCTTCTTCGGCTGCTCGACGCCGGATAGCACCACGCGGTCGCCGTCGCCGTCCATCCCGGTCGTCGGCACCGGGATGGAGACCGTCTGGCCGCTCAGGACGCGGCCGGTGAGCGGCGTCGGCGTGGGGGCCCGGTTCGTGCCCGGCGGCACGACCGTGACCGTCACGACGCCGTCATCCGACAGCGACGGATTCCGTTCGAGGGAGACGGAGTACGTCAGGCGGTACGTGCCGGGAGTCTTCGGCGCCAGATAGCGCAGCGCGTTGCGGTCGGCGAACACGAGCTCGTCCGGCTCGCCGGATCCGGTCACCTCCGGGAGCACGAGGAGCGGTTCCCCGCGCGGTGCCACATCGTTGGCCGCCACTTCGATGCGCGTGAGCGAACCGGCTCGCACCGTCACCGCATCCGGGAAGACGATCGGCCGGGTGACCGTGGACGGCGGAGTGAGGAACACGCTGACGGTGCCCTGCACGGCCCCGCCCGCGCCGTCCGCCACCGTGACGGTGGCCTTGCCGATTAGGCCGGGCTCGCCGTCCTCGGTCGTGCCGTTGACCCGCAGGCTCTCGTTGCCGACCACGCGCACGTTGAGCTGCGGCGTCGAGCTCACGGCGTCGGACAGCAGCAGCACCCGTCCGCTGGTGTTCTGCACCGCGCCGAGGACATCGACGGTCGTGTCCTCGCCCTCGCGGACGAACGCCGTCAGCGGCGCCATCGCGAGCGCCGCGGAGCCGTCGACAGCGGTGATCCGGATGACCGCGGACTGCTCGGCCTGGGTCGTGACGTCCTGCGCGGTGTAGGTGACCACGTACTGGCCCGGCTCGGCGGCGGTCAGATCGACGGTGCCGGAGGCCGCGTTCGGGGTGACCTCGAAGCCCTGTGCCGTCGCGGCGGTCTGGACGGCGTCCACGAGGCGGTACGAGCCCGACCCTCCGGACAGGTGATCGGAGATGCGCAGGGATTGCCGCTCGCCCACGCGCGCGGTCACCGCGACGGCCGACGCCTGCAACGCCGGACTGCCGCTGACCTGGACCTCGATGGTCTTCTCCGCCGTCGCCCCGTGCACGTCCTGCACGACGACCGTGACCGAGATCACGGCGTCCGCGGCATTGGGGTCGGTGTGCCGGATCGCGACACGGCCGTCGGCCATCGGGGCCACCATCACCGGGGACGAGGAGTCCGTCTCGTACGCGTCGCTCAGGACGAACGCATCGCCTTCGGGGTCCACCCATCCGGAGAGCGCCGAGACGATCGTGCTCCCGCCGGCGAGGATCTGTGGTGTCGGCCATTCCTGGGTGCAGGCGTCGACACCGCACCACACCGGGGCGGAGTTGACCCCGGGATCGACCACCGTCAGCGTCACGGTCGCCGGGGGCGACACGGCGGCGCCGTCGGTCACGGCGTAGGTGAAGCTCGTCTGCCCGGAGCCCGCCTTCACGTTCACGACCAGGGACTGACCGTTCGCCACGAGCGACAGATCCCCGAAGTCGGGGTCGCTCAGCCCGGAGGCGACCGAGTCCGGGTCGATCGTGAGGACGTCCTTCTTGTTCGGATCGTGATCGTTGAAGAGCACGGGGAGGATGACCTGCTCCCCGGCCCGCACGCCGAACGCGTCGTCGACAGCGACGGGCGGGAGCTGCTCCGCCACGTCCTCGACGACGATCGTGCCCTCCTGCTGCTCCGTGTCGTCTTCGATCTTCCACTGCTCGAGCGGGATCAGCACGCCCTCCGGCGCGGTCCAGATGAGGCCGGTGCCCTTCTCGACCAGCACCGCGCGATCGCCGTTGCCCTGGAAGACCGGGTCGATGGCGGCCGCGTCGAGCGTCTCGTCCGGAACCTGCAGCGGGGTGGTCTCCCCCGCGCTCCACAGGGTTCCACCGCCGCTGTCGAGCCACGCCGCGTAGGTCTCCCCGCGGACCGTGACCGGTGCGGCGGGGACGCCGGAGGCCTCGGCCACCCGGTCGGCCTCCCCCGACGCGAGGTCCACGGAGACGAGGCCGTCCGAGTCGGCGACGAGCACCGCGGCGCCCTCGGCGGCACCGCGCTGCAGGCGTGCGTCCTCGGTGACGTCGAGGGTGACCGCCGCATCGCGCCCGGAGAGCCACAGTGCACCCGAGCTCGGCTGCAGCATCGCCCAGCGCTCGCCGACGACCGCGATCGCCAGTCCCTCGCCCGCCTCCGGCGCATCGGCCACGGGGGACTCGTCCCCGAGGAACCGGTGCTCGTCGATGTCGAAGCGGCGCACGGCCCCCTCGTCCGCCGAGTAGAGGACGAGCAGGCCATCCGGCGACAGCCCGATCGCATCGGCGGTGTAGGTCGGCGGGTCCTCCCCCTCCTCGACCTCGACCTCCGCGAAGGGGTCGACGAGGGCCGTGCCCGCTCCGGCCGCGAGGGTCGACACCGACACCTGCCCGGTGTCGGTGCGGTAGGCCACATAGGGCCCGGCGGAGAGGACGTCCCGGGTCCCGGCGGGCGTGGGCTGCGAAGCGAGCGGCGTCCCCTCCTCCGAGCTGTCGGAGAGCAGATCGGCCGGGCTGGCCGGATCGACGTCCCACCGCTGCCGGTTCCCCTGCGCGAACAGCACGGTGCTGGAGCCGCTCTGCCAGACCGCCTCGGGGTCGTCGACGTCGCGGACCGTGTCGATCTCGGCGAGTTCGGTGTTGACGCGGGCGTACTGCCCGCTGTCGCGCATGACCCAGACCGAGGGCTCGAGTCGCGGCACCTCCTGGGACTGATACCCCTGGGCCGTCACCGCGAGCGCCACGACGACCACGAGCGCGAGGATCCCGGAGACCAGCGCGATCAGCCGCCCCCGAGACGGGCGCGCGGCCTCCGCCCTGGCACGGTTCCCCGCTGCCATCAGAGGACCCCGGTGAGGAACAGTGCGGCGGTCCCGAGGCCCGCGATCACGGCGGCACCGATCACCGCTCCGACGATGCCGACGACCAGCGGCGAACGGCTGCGGCCGCGGGGGCCCGCGGGGATGTCGTCGCGGTCGCGCGGGGCGGCCTGGGCGTGAGCGGCGCGGGCGGCCCGACGGGAGTCCGGTGCGACCGTCGTGATGACCGGTCCGCGGACGGCGGTGTCCGAGAAGTTCACCGGCGCGGCCGCCGCCCACTCCGACGACGCCGCCTCGAAGGCCGTCGGCGAGATGCCGAGCTCATACTGCGCCCAGCGCAGCTTCTCCGCGAACTCCGCCATGCTCGCCGGCCGCTTCGCGGGGTCACGGTGCATGGCGCTCGCGAAGATGTCGTCGATGATCGGCGGGATGCCGGGGACGGGCACCGCGGTGTAGCGCGCCTTGATGATCCGGTCGGTGAGCTGATCGCGCGAGTTCGAACCGCGGTCGGCGCGTTCGAACGGACTGCGGCCGGCGAGCAGCGTGTAGAGCGTCGCGCCGAGGCTCCATACTTCGCTGGGGATGGATCCGGACACGCGCTCCTGCAGCACCTCGGGGGAGCTCCAGGGCACGGACATCGCGATGGTCTCGCCCTCGCCCTCCTCGATGACGGCCGCGGCGATGCCGAAGTCGGCCAGCACGGGCGCGCCGAGCGAGTTGATGAGCACGTTCGACGGCTTGATGTCGCGGTGCAACAGACCGGCCCGGTGCACGGTCTCCAGAGCGCCGGCCATGCGCACGCCGATGTCGAGCACCTCCGCGAGCGGGAGCGGGGCCTTCTTGTAGCGCGCGCTCATCGTGTCGGGGCAGTACTCCATCGCGAAGTACGGCCGCCCGTCCGCCGAGATCGACGCCTGGTAGATGGTGACGATCGACGGGTGGGCGCTCAGCCGCGCGGAGATGTCGGCTTCCACGTTGAAGGTCTGCAGCACCTCGGGGTTCACGGCATCCGCAAGCAGGACCTTGACGGCGACGACGCGGCGCGGCATGTCCTGTTCATAGAGGAACACGTCGGCGAAACCGCCGGACCCGAGCGGACGCACGTAGCTGTACCCCGCCAGCGTCGGCGGTGTCGCTGCCATGCGCGTTGCCACTCCTGCTCCTCACGGTCTGATGGGAGACCGCGCGCCTGCAGCCACCCGGCGTCGTGCGCCGGGGGATCCCCCGATGTGCCGAGTATATCGGGCGAGGGCGTGTGGCCCCGCGCTCTTCTCCGTCGAGGCGTCAGGCCTTCCAGCACCCCTCGATGTGGTCGTCCACCATGCCCGCGGACTGCATGAGGGCGTACATCGTCGTCGGCCCGACGAAGCGGAAACCCCGGCGTCGCAGTTCCTTGCTCAGCGCGGTCGACTCCGGCGTGACCGCGGGGACGTCGGCGAACTCGCGAGGCCGTGCTCCGGTCGCCGGCGGGGCGAAGGACCACATCAGGGCATCGAGCTCTCCGTCCGCCATCGACTCCACGATCCGGGCGTTGCCGATCGTCGCGAGGATCTTGGCGCGGTTGCGGATGATGCCGGAGTCGCCCATGAGGCGTTCCACGTCCGCGTCGTCGAATGCCGCCACGGCCTCCGGCACGAACCCCGCGAACACCTCGCGGAACCGCGGGCGCTTGCGCAGGATCGTGATCCAGGACAGCCCCGCCTGGAACCCCTCGAGCGCCATCTTCTCGAACAGCGCGCGGTCCCCGTGCAGCGGCGTCCCCCACTCCTCGTCGTGGTACCGGCGATATTCTGCGTCGTCGCCGACCCAGGCGCAGCGCGCGCGGGAGTCGGGCCCCGTGAGGAGGGAGGTCATCCCCTCACCGTATCCACCCCCACCGACACCCCCGTCCCCGGTCCCGCGCCCCCGTCCCCCCGTCCTCCCGTCCTCGGTGCGAGTTCACTTCCGCCCCTCCCCCCGCCTCCCCAGGCCCGTTTCCCATCCCGCCCCGACGCCCACCTCCAACGGGGGATCGAAAAGGGCCCTTCGACGCAGATCCGCGGCACCTTTCCCATCCCGCACCGAACGCGGAGACCAGACCGAGGTCCGCCGGCAGACGGTGCCTCCGAGACCAACGCGGGGTCAGAACCGCGCCTGCGCGGCCCTCATCCGGACACTATTCCGTCCCGGCTCTGCGGCCTCGATGTTCGCGGGACGGAAATCGCTCCTCAGGCAGGCACCGGGGGTGCGGTTTTGATCCTGCGACGGAACGGACGGACCGGGACGGGACGGGGTCAGTCGGCGAAGGTGGCGGCGTCGATGACGAAGCGGTAGCGGACGTCGGACGCGAGGACACGCTCGTACGCGTCGTTGATGGCCGACGCGGGGATGACCTCGATCTGCGCCGTGATGCCGTGCTCCGCGCAGAAGTCGAGCATCTCCTGGGTCTCCCGGATGCCGCCGATGTTCGAGCCGGCGATGGAGCGTCGTCCGGCGATCAGCGACCCCGCGTTCAGGGCGAGGGCCTCCGCGGGAGCACCGACGCACACGATGGTGCCGTCCACGTCGAGCAGCCCGAGGTAGGAGCGGAGGTCGATGACGGCGCTCACGGTGTTGAGGATCACATCGAAGGAGCCTCTCAGGTCGCGGAAGGTGTCGCGGTCGCCCGTCGCGAAGTAGCGGTCGGCGCCGAGGCGGAGGCCGTCGTCCTGCTTCGCGAGCGTCTGCGACAGCACGGTCACCTCCGCGCCGAGGGCATGCGCGATCTGCACGCCCATGTGACCGAGGCCGCCGAGTCCGACCACCGCGACGCGCGTGCCGGGGCCGACCTTCCAGTGCCGCAGCGGCGAGTACGTGGTGATGCCCGCGCACAGCAGCGGAGCCGCCGCGTCCAGGGGCAGGCCGTCCGGGATCCGCAGCACGAAGTCCTCGGTGACGACGACCTGCTCGGAGTAGCCGCCCTGGGTGATCGTGCCGTCGCGGTCGACCGCTCCGTAGGTGCCGACGGCGCCCTGCGTGCAGAACTGCTCGTCGCCGCGGAGGCAGTACACGCACGCCCGGCACGAGTTCACCAGGCAGCCGACACCGACGCGGTCGCCGAGGGCGTGCTTCGTGACCTCGGACCCCACCGCGGCGACCGTTCCGGTGATCTCGTGTCCCGGGGCGAGCGGGTACTGCTGCGGACCCCAGTCTCCGCGGACGGTGTGGATGTCGGAGTGGCAGATGCCGGCGAAGGCGATGTCGATGAGGATGTCGTGCGGGCCCAGCTCCCGGCGCTCGATGACGGTCTTCTCGAGCGGGGCGGCTTCGGCGGGGGCGGCGTAGGCGGTGACGGTCGACATGATGCTCCTCGGGTCGGTACTCGCCGAGACTATCCGCCGGCGTCGATGAATCCGCTGTCCGGCGGGCCCGGGCCGTCGGTACGGCCCGGGCCGACCGCTCAGCGCTTCTGCCGCTTGAGGGTCTTCTCCAGGACGGGAGCCTGACCGGTCGCCTCGAGGTCGGCGTAGTACGCGCGGGCTTCATCCTGCCGCTGCTTCTCCGCACCGCTCGCGATGGGAGCCCGCACGTGCTCGGGCTCGTAGCCGAACGCGTCCACGAGATCGAGCGCGTACGGACGCAGGCGCGCGCACAGCCGATCGATGTAGCTCGACACCGCCGCCGCCCGCTGGGTGGAGAGCCGCCCGTGGATGAGGTGCCAGGCGAGGTGCTTCTCGATGAGCTGCAGGCCGAAGAGGTCCCGCAGCCAGGTCATGACCTTCTTCGTCTCGGCGTCGTCCATCGCGTGGACGGCGTCGGTGAAGGCCTCCCACTGCAGCAGCTCGCCGTGCGCCCTGGCCGCCTCGATGAGCTCGGCCTGGTTCTCGTTGAACAGCCGCGCCCCGAGCACCTTGTCCTTGCCGGCGGCACGCAGCCGGGTCGCGATGTCGGCGACCATCTGCTGCACGCGGCCCGCGAGGAGGTCGTGCTGCTGCTCCTCGCGCAGTCCGCGCTCCACCGACCGGGCGACCTGACCGAAGTCGGTCACCGCCTGGCCGAGCTGACGGAGGCCTGCCCCGTGGAACAGCTTGCCGGCCGTCATGCCGACGGCGTAGCGCGCGAGCGCCGCGGCGTCCTTGCCCTGGAACTGCTTCGCGTAGTCGGTCAGCAGCCGCTTGCCGACGAGCTGGAGCAGGACGTTGTTGTCGCCCTCGAACGTGACGTAGATGTCGAGGTCGGCGCGGAGTCCGACGAGCCGGTTCTCGAACATGAAGCCGGCACCGCCGCACGCCTCGCGGGCCTCCTGCAGGGTGTCGAGCGCGTGCCAGGTCGACAGCGGCTTGAGCGCGGCCGCGAGCGTCTCCAGGTCTTCCCGGTCGTCCGGGGTGTCGGTGCGACCGGAGAAGACGCCGTCGAACTTCTGCAGGAACTCGTCGTGCGCGAAGATCTGCGCGTACGTGGTGGCCAGGCGCGGGAGCAGACGGCGCTGGTGCTTGCCGTAGTCCATCAGCACGACCTCCTGCCCGTCCGCCCCGTCGAACTGGCGACGCTGCGTGGCGTAGGTGATCGCGATGTGCAGGCCGAGCGCGGAGGCCCAGGAGGCGGCGCCGTCGAGCGAGACGCGTCCCTGCACGAGGGTGCCGAGCATCGTGAAGAAGCGGCGGCCGGGGCTGTCGATCGCGCTGGAGTAGGTGCCGTCCGCAGCGACATCGCCGTAGCGGTTCAACAGGTTCGTGCGCGGGATACGCACCTGGTCGAAGGAGAGACGGCCGTTGTCGATGCCGTTCAGTCCACCCTTGAGACCGTCGTCCTCGCGACCGATGCCCGGCAGATCCACGCCGTCCTCGCCGCGCAGGGGCACGTAGAAGCAGTGCACGCCGTGGTTGACGCCGTTCGTGATGAGCTGGGCGAAGACCGTCGCCGCGATGCCATGCAGCGCCGCGTTGCCGAGGTACTCCTTCACAGCTCCGCGGAACGGCGTGTGGATGACGAACTCCTCCGTCTCCGGGTCGTACGTGGCGGTGGTGCCGACCGCGGCGACGTCGGAGCCGTGCCCGATCTCGGTCATCGCGAACGCGCCGGGGATCGACAGGTCCATGACACCGGGGAGCCACCTGTCGTGGTGCTCCTTCGTGCCGAGCTGCAGGATCGCGGAGCCGAAGAGCCCCCACTGCACACCCGACTTGATCTGCAGGCTCGGGTCGGCGGCCACGAGCTCCTCGAACCCGGCGATGTTGCCGCCGTTGTTCTCCTCGCCGCCGAAGCGCTTCGGGAACGCCCGGTGCACGGCCTTGTTGTCGACGAGGAGGTGGAGCTGGCTGAGCACGCGCTCCCGGTGGTCGTCCTTGCCGAGCTCGTCCTTCCGCCAGAACGCGGAGTCCTTGATCATCTCGCGGGCCTGGCGGCGCACGTCGCCCCAGGTGCCCATGAGGGCGTCGTTCAGGCGGGCGACATCGATCCGCGGGGCGGTCGCGCTCTCGCGCGGGTCAGGTGTCGTCGAAGGGCGGACGGCGGCGTCGACCATGAGCGTTCCTCTCGGAGAGACGAAAGTGGATGCCTCTCATGGTAGGTGTGCGACAAAACCGCACGAAGTCCCCTGTCCGCATCCTCCAACGCCTTGCCGCCCCGTCTGCGCCCGTCCTTGTCGGCTCGCGACAGGTTCCACCTTCGGACCTCCGCCGACCCACCCCGTTCCGTGCATCCCGGCCCCCTGCGAGCGTCCGCACAGGGGTGGCTCGCGCGGAAGGGGGTGGGTCGGAGTCAGGAGGCGGCGATGACGGCGAGGACGCCGTCGCCATAGGCCTCGCGCTTCTTCGCACCGATGCCGGTGATGCCGTCGAGGTCGGCGTGCGAGGTCGGCCGATGCTCCGCGAGCGCACGGAGCGTGGCGTCGCCGAAGACGATGTACGCCGGGACGCCCTGTTCCCTGGCGGTCTCGGCGCGCCAGGCCCGCAGCGCCTCAAACAGCTCCCGGTCTCCGGCGTCGAGGGCGTCGGCGGCACTCGCCTTCCGGGCGCGGGACGGCGACGACGGGCGTCCGATCGTGTCCTTCCGGAGCGGTACCGCGGTCTCGCCGCGCAGCACCCCGGCCGCGGCCTCTCCGGGTGCGAGCGTGCCGTAGTCGCCCTGCGCGACGAGGATGCCCCGGGCGAGGAGCTGGCGCACCACGCTCCGCCAGTCCTGGTCGGAGAGGTCGGCGCCGATGCCGTAGGTCGCGAGGGCGTCGTGCCGCTGCTGGCGGATGCGCTCGGTCGAGGCTCCGCGGAGGATGTCGATGAGGTGGCCGGCACCGAAGGCCTGATTCCGCTCCCGCTTGAGCCGCACGATCGTGGACAGCAGCTTCTGTGCGGGGACGAGCCCGTCGAAGGTCGCCGTGTCGTCGAGGCACGTGTCGCAGTTGCCGCAGGGCTGCGACTCCTGACCGAAGTACCCGAGGAGGTTCTGCCGGCGGCACTCCACCGTCTCGCACAGCGCGAGCATCGCATCGAGGTGCTGCCCCATGCGCATCTTGAAGGTGCGGTCGCCGGGGCTCTGATCGATCAGTCGGCGCTGCTGCACGACGTCGGCGAGCCCGTACGCCATCCATGCCACGGACGGCTCACCGTCGCGGCCGGCGCGCCCGGTCTCCTGGTAGTACCCCTCGACCGACTTCGGCAGATCGATGTGGGCGACGAAGCGCACATCGGGCTTGTCGATGCCCATGCCGAACGCGATGGTCGCCACCATCACCACGCCGTCTTCACGGAGGAAGCGCGACTGGTTCGCCGCCCTCACCTCGGCGGGCAGACCGGCGTGGTACGGCAGCGCGTCGAGACCCTGCGCGGCGAGATAGGTCGCCGTCTGCTCGACGGACTTGCGGCTGAGCGCGTAGACGATGCCCGCCGCCCCCTCGGGCTGCGACCGGATGAACTGCACGAGCTGCTTGCGCGGATCGACCTTCGGGACGATGCGGTACTGGATGTTGGGGCGATCGAAGCTCGCCACGAAGTGCTTCGCCGCGTCGAGGTGCAGGCGCTCGGTGAGCTCCTTGTGCGTGGCCCGCGTCGCGGTGGCGGTCAGGGCCATGCGGGGGACGCCGGGGAACCGCTCGCCCAGGTCGCCGAGCGCGAGGTAGTCCGGCCGGAAGTCGTGGCCCCACTGCGACACGCAGTGCGCCTCGTCGATGGCGATGACACTGAGCGTGCCGCGCTGCAGGAGGGAGGTGGTCTGCGCGCTCGACAGCCGCTCCGGTGCGACGTAGATGAGGTCGAGCTCTCCGGCGACATAAGCGCGCTCGACCTCGCGGCGCTCCTCGATCGACTGGGTGGAGTTGAGGTACGCGGCCTTCACACCGTTGGCGCGCAGCGCGTCGACCTGGTCGTGCATGAGCGCGATGAGCGGGCTGATGACGAGTCCGGTGCCTTCGCGCACGAGCGCGGGCACCTGGTACGTGATGCTCTTGCCGCCGCCGGTGGGCATCAGGACGACGGCGTCGCCACCGCCGATGACCTGCTCGACGATGGCCGCCTGGTCGCCGCGGAAGTCGTCGTAGCCGAAGACGGTGTGCAGTGCCTCGCGGGCCGTCGCATACCGGCTGGGCGTGGCGCGGCGGACGGCCGGCGCGGTGGTCACCGCGGTCGTCGGACCCGGACCCCAGTCGAGGGGCGGCTCGAAGCCCGCGCCCTGCGGCTCCCAGTCCATCGGCTCGGGCGGCTCGGTCGGCTCCCACCCGTCGTCCCAGGGCTGGTCGGATGCCGCGTCCGGCTCGGGGATCCATCCGTCGTACGGATCGCGGGGAGTCTGCGGCATCCCTCCAGCGTAATCACCCCGACGGACAGCGGCACGGCGACCTCCACAGGCCCGCACCCTCGATCCCGGGCGTAGGTTGGTTCCAGACGCCGGAAGGAGCATCCGATGACCGACATCACCGTGACCCGCAACGACGAGGCCTCCCGCTACGAGATCCGTTCCGATGACGTGCTGGCCGGGTTCGCCGAGTTCGACACCCGCCCCGGCGCGATCCGCTTCCTGCACACCGAGATCGACCCCGCTTTCCAGGGCCAGGGCCTGGCCGGGAAGCTCGCCGCGGCGGCACTGACCGACGTGGCGTCGACGGGCGACGCGATCGTGCCGCTCTGCCCGTACATCGCGAAGTACCTCCAGACGCACGAGGTGCCCGGCGCCGAGATCCGCTGGCCGCAGCGCCCGGGCTCGACGGCGGACGCCCCGGTGCAGAAAGAGTCGGCCGGCGCGGACGAGGACCCCACGGGCAGGGCGGAATGATCGGGCAGCGCCGCCTCGTCCTCGAACCCCGGGCGGTGCCGCTCGGCGGTGTGCGCGGCATGGAGGTGCTGCGGGTGCTGCCGCATCGCAACCTCCCCACCATCGGCGCGTGGTGCTTCCTCGACCGGTTCGGCCCGGCCGAGACCCGGATGCGCGTCGAGCCGCATCCGCACATCGGTCTGCAGACGGTGACCTGGCCGCTGGTCGGCGAGATCCGGCACCGCGATTCGCTGGGCAGCGATGCCGACCTCCGGCGCGGACAGCTCAACCTCATGACGGCGGGCAACGGCATCTCGCACTCGGAGTACTCCATCGGCGACGAGCCCGTTCCGCTCGACGCGCTGCAGTTCTGGGTCGTGCTCCCGGAGTCCGCGCGCCACGGGGACGGCGGCTTCGAGCGGCACACCGACCTGCCGACGACGACCCTTCCGGCCTCGACCGGATCGGACGCCACGGCCACGGTCGTGCTCGGCGAGTTCTCGGGCGTGCGCTCGCCGGCGACCGTGCACACGCCGATCGTCGGGGCGGAGATCGTCGTGCCCGCCGGAACCACGGTGCGCCTGCCGCTGCGGCCGGAGTGGGAGCACGCGCTGCTCCTCGTCGAGGGCGACGCCGCCGTCCCCGAGCACGCGATGACCCGCAACGACATGCTCTACCTCGGCGATTCCCGCGACGGCGTCGAGGTGACCAGCAGTGAGGGCGGCTTGCTGTTCCTCCTCGGGGGTGAGCCGTTCGAGGACGAGATCGTCATGTGGTGGAACTTCGCCGGGCGCTCCCACGACGAGATCGCCGCCGCCCGCGAGGACTGGGAGGCCGCATCCCCCCGGTTCGGCGTCGTCGAGGGGCACGACCAGCGCATCCCTGCGCCGCCGCTCCCCCCGGTGCGCCTGATGCCGCGCAGCCGCACCCTCTGACCCTCCCGCACAGGCACTCCTTCTGATTCAGGCACTCCCGCTCTTTCAGGCACTCCCGCCAGCACAGGCACTCATGACTCTCCCTGCCTGTTCTCACGCCACTGCCTGCCCTCGCGCGCAATCCCGCTGACGCGCCCGAACAGGCACCCACGCCAGCACAAGCACCCACGCCAGAACAGGCACTCTCTACCTTCCCTGCCTCTTCTCACGCCACTGCCTGCCCTCGCGCGCGACCTCGCTGACGCGCCAGTTCAGGCACCCACGTCAGTTCAAGCATCCCTGGTGCTCCCTGACTGTTCTCGCGCTAGTGCCTGCCGTCGCGCTGGAGCCCCTGGCCCGACCACACCCTTCCGCTCTTCAGGCACTCGCGCCGGCTCAGGCTCGATGAGCTTTCACCTGCCTGAACCCGCGCGACCGCCTGTTCCAGGAAGCAGGACAGGAGGCAGAAGCAGACTCAGGCGCGGTCGGGTGTGTGCACGCGGGCGAGGAAGCGGTCCGTGCGGGGTGAGGGCCCACGAGGGTCGAGCAGCGACACGGCGACCGTGACCCCGGTCGCCAGCGGTATCGTCCAGGCGGCGGGCTGCGCGAGGTAGGGCGCCGCGACGCCGACCCCGTCCACCGCGGCGTGCACGAGCAGGGCGAGCCCGGTCGCGACGCCGCCGCACACCATGCCCGCGACCGCCCCGCGCGCGGTGAGGCCACGCCACCACACACCCAGCAGCACCACGGGCGAGAGCGTCGACGCCGCCACGACGAACACCACCCCCACGCTCGACACGAGCCCCGCGGGAACCGTGAGCAGCGCGACCCCCAGCGGCACGAGCGCGCACAGCACCGCGGACAGCCGGAAGGAGCGCACGGAGCCGGAGAAGACGTCCTGGCTGATGACCCCTGCGAGCGAGACCACGAGTCCGGCCGAGGTCGCCAGGAACGCGGCGAAGGCCCCGGCGACGATGAGGGCCGTCAGCAGCTCACCCGCGGGCCCGGGGAACACCCGCGACGGGAGCTGCAGCACCACGGTGTCGGCGATCCCCGGCTGCGCGAGGTCCGGGGCGGCGATCCGCGCCAGGAGCCCCATCGCGCTCGACACGGCGTAGAACGCGCTCACCATGGCGATGACGATCACGGTGGTCCGCCGCGCGGAGGCTCCGGTCGGGCTCGTGTAGAACCGCACCAGGACGTGCGGCAGCCCCATCGTGCCGAGGAGCAGGGCGAGCAGCAGCGACGCGGTCTCGTAGGCGTCGAAACCGGACGGCCCGGCCTCGGCGGGGAAGACGAGCGCGGGATCGAAGTCGTGCGGCCCGCCGCTCAGGGCGAACGCGATGCACACCACCGGCACGAGGAGCGCCGTGAGCTTGAGCCAGTACTGGAAGGCCTGCACGAAGGTGATCGCGCGCATGCCGCCCGCGGCGACCGCCGCCGCCACGAGCACCGCGATCGTCACGGCCCCGACCCACTCCGGCAGCCCGGCGACCACGACGAGAGTGATGCCCGCGCCGTGCAGCTGCGGCACGATGTAGAGCCAGCCGATGATGAGGACCGCGAGGCTGGTGACACGGCGCGCGGCGGTCGAGTCGAGCCGGGCCTCGACGAAATCGGGGATCGTGTACGCCCCGCTGCGGCGCAGGGGCGCGGCCACGAAGACGAGCACGAGCAGGTACCCCGCGGCGTACCCGATGGGGAACCAGAAGCCGCGGGCGCCGTCCAGCAGCACCAGCCCGGAGAGGCCGAGGAAGGTGCCGGCCGAGAGATACTCGCCGCTGATGGCCGAGGCATTCCAGACCGGGCGCACCGTCCGCGACGCCACGAAGAAGTCGCTCGTCGTGCGCGACACCCGCAGCCCGTACACGCCGATGAGGAGGGTGGCGATCACGACCAGGGCGACCCCGACGAGGTCGAGCACGGCGTTCACTCGCGGTCCCGCAGGGCGCGGTACCGCCGCTCGTTGCGGACCGCCGTACGCACGTACAGCACCGCGAAGACGAGGATCACCGGGTAGAACGCGAAGGCCTGGAGGAGCCACGACAGCGGCAGCCCGCTGAGGACGACGGCGTCGATCTCGGGGATGAGCGCGATCCCGAGTGCCAGGGCGACGACGACCACCACGAAGCCGGCGACGGTGCCGAGGGCGAGCCGGAGCTGGCTGCGCATCAGGGCACGGGCGTAGACGGCATCGGCCTCCGCGACCGGGGCACCGGGCAGCGCGATCCCCCGGGTGGCGGCGGAGGAGCGGCGCGGCGGGGTGTCCGCCGTGACGCGCACCCGCTTCGGCGCCTCGGTCATCCGGCCCCCTCTCCGCGCACGAGGGCCTCCCGCACCGCCGCGACGAGCCTTCTGCTCACCGGCAGCACGGCCGTGCCGACGACCACGACGGGTTCCCCGCCCGACAGCCGCGCCTCGGTCACCGCGGCGATCCGGACGAGCGTGGAACGGTGGATGCGGAGGAATCCCGCCGGCGCCCACCGGGCCTCGAGCTCGGAGAGCGGGATGCGCACGAGGTGGCCGGGCCCGTCGTCCTCGGTGTGCAGGCGCGCGTAGTCGCCCTGCGCCTGCACCCAGCGCACGTCGCTGCGCCGCACGAACCGCACGGACGCGCCCACAGTCACCGGCAACACCTCGTCCTCGCCGCGCGGTGCGGCCTCCTGCTCGATCACCCGGTCCACGGCGCTGCGCAGGCGTTCCCGCCGGACCGGCTTGAGGAGGTAGTCCGCCGCGCGCAGCTCGAACGCCTCGACCGCACGGGCCTCGTCGGCGGTGACGAAAACGACCGCGGGCGGCTCCGCGAGACCGAGGAGCGCGCGGGCGAGCTCGGTGCCGAGCAGGCCCGGCATGTGGATGTCGAGGAACGCGATCCGCACCGCACGCGCGGAGAGCTGACGCAGCGCGTCGGCGCCGTTTGCCGCGGTGAGGATCTCGCCGATGCGCGGGTCGGCACGCAGCAGGTGCACGAGCTCATCGAGGGCCGGCTGCTCGTCGTCGGCGACAAGGACGTCGATCATGCCGCTCCTCAGTCGTCGTCCGGGTCGTGGAGGGGCTGCGATTTCGGGACTCGCATGCGCACCAGGGTACCCGCGCCGGCGTTGGTCTCGACGACCAGACCGCCCCCGCTGCCGTAGACCTGGCGGAGGCGGGTGTCGACGTTGCGGAGACCCACGTGACCGCCCTCCTCGCGCGCCGTGAGCAGCGCGCGCAGGCCGCCCGGGTCCATCCCGACGCCGTCGTCCTCCACGAGGATCTCGGTGTGCGTGCCGTCGTCGCGGGAGGTGATGCGGATCTCGCCGCCGCCCTCCCCCGGCTCCAGGCCGTGCCGCACGGCGTTCTCCACGAGCGGCTGCACGGAGAGGAAGGGGATGACCGTCGCGAGCGTCTCCGGCGCGATCTGCAGCGTCACCCGCAGGCGATCGCCGAACCGCGCGCGCTCCAGTTCGAGGTAGGAGTGGATGCTGCCCAGCTCCTCCGCGAGCGTGGTGAACTCCCCATGCCGGCGGAAGGAGTAGCGGGTGAAGTCGGCGAACTCGAGCACGAGGTCACGGGCCCGGTCGGGGTCGGTCGTGATGAACGAGGCGATCGCGGTGAGGGCGTTGTAGATGAAGTGCGGGGAGATCTGCGCACGCAGAGCCCGGAGCTCCGCCTCGGCGAGCTGGGTGCGGGAGGCCTCGAGTCCACCGAGCTCGACCTGCGCCGCACACCAGTCGGCCACCTCCTCCGCCGCCCGCACGAGCGCGGCCCGCACCGGGGACGCGAAGGCGACGACCACCCCGACCGGCACCCCGTCGACGAGGATGGGCGCGCCGACCGCCTCCAGGTCGTCCGTCCGCGAGGGCGCGGGGAACACCTGCCGCCGCCCCGACCCGCGCACCTGGGCGGCGATGCGCACGGCGGCGGATTCGAGCCCGTCCGCGGCGCCGTCGAGGGTGACCGTGTCGTCCTCGCCGACGATGGCGACCGCGGCGCTGCCCAGCAGAGCCCGCAGGTGCCGGGCGGCCTTGACGGCATCCGGCCCGGTCAATCCGCCGCGGAGGTGCGGAGCGGCGAGACTCGCCTGGTGTAGCGCCCGCAGCGCCCCCTGCTCCGCCTCGCTGCCGAGGTCGGCCGAGCCGCGGGCGAACCGCCGGGCGAGCAGCAGCAGCGCCGTGAGGGCGATGCCGCCGAGCGCGCCGAGGATCGCGGCGAGGACGACGTCGTTCATGCGCTCAGCCTAGGGACGCGCAGGCAGGGTCAGCAGCAGCGGGCACCGGGATTGCGGTCTTGGTCGTCCATCCGCTGACGCCAGAACTGCCGCTCCGTCAGCGGCTCCTCGTCCGGATGATGCCGACGGTGATGGGCGACGTACGTGGCGTACGCGGTGTCGCCCATCAGCGTCGTCATGTACCAGCGGATGCCGCGGCCGACCCGGCCGAGGGCGCTCCACAGCGCCCGCAGCGGGGAGGTCGCGGCATCCGTCCGATCCACCGTGGAGGTCATCTCAGTGCCGTGCCGCCGCGCGCTCTTCGGCGAGGATCGGCTCCCACTGCTTCTCCAGCTCGCGCTCCTCCGCGTCGGGGAGGAACCCGGCCGGGGCGAAGCGGCGGGACGGCACGGGCGGGTCCTCGGTGTTCTCGCCGCCGCCGTTGCGGATCGCCTTCACGGTCGCGATGACGGCCATGACGATGACGATGATCGCGAGCACCACGAAGATGATCGACAGCGTGCCCTGCACCGCGGTGTTGCGGATGACGGCCTGCAGCACCTCCGGCGCGCCGAGCGTGGTGTCACCGGAGTTCAGCGCCTCCAGGTAGCGGAAGTGGTTCGCCCAGTATCCGATCGCCGGCACCGGCGAGAAGATCTTGTAGAGCGAGGCCGTGATGGTGACGACCGCGGTGAACGCGAGCGGCAGCGCGATGATCCACAGCCACCGGAAGTAGCTGCGACCGCGCTTGGCGACGATGGCCAGCACCACGGCGAGCGCGATCGCCGCGAGGAGCTGGTTCGCGATGCCGAACAGCGGGAAGAACGTGTTGATGCCGCCGAGCGGGTCGGTGACGCCGAGGATGAGGATCGCTCCCCAGCCGGCCACCATGATCGCGGTGCAGATCCACACCCCGGGACGCCAGGAGACGTCGCGGAACTTCGGGAACCAGGCGCCGATCGAGTCCTGCAGCATGAAGCGGGCGACCCGGGTTCCGGCGTCCACCGCCGTGAGGATGAACAGGGCCTCGAACATGATCGCGAAGTGGTACCAGAACGCCATGAGCGCCTGTCCGCCGAGGGCCTGCTGCATGATGTGCGCGAGGCCGAGCGCGAGCGTGGGAGCGCCACCCGTGCGCGAGACGATCGACTCCTCGCCGACCGCAGCCGCCGTGCCGGTGAGCATGTCGGGCGTGAGGTTCACCCCGGTCAGCCCGAGCGAGTTCACGAAGGCGACCGCTCCTTCCACGGTGCCCCCGGTCGCGGCGGCCGGGGCGTTCATGGCGAAGTAGATGCCCTGGTCGATCGAGATCGCGGCGACGAGGGCCATGATCGCGACGAACGACTCCATGAGCATGCCGCCGTAGCCGATGAACCGGGTCTGCCGCTCCTTCTCGACGAGCTTCGGGGTCGTGCCCGACGCGATCAGCGCGTGGAATCCGGACAACGCGCCGCACGCGATCGTCACGAAGAGGAAGGGGAAGAGCGGACCGGCGAACACCGGGCCCATGCCGTTCTCGCCGAAGATGCTGACCGCGGGGACCGAGATCTCCGGACGCACGAGGACGATCGCGCCGGCGAGCATCACGATGACGCCGATCTTCATGAACGTGGAGAGGTAGTCGCGGGGCGCGAGCAGCAGCCAGACCGGCAGCACCGCGGCGATGAAGCCGTAGATGATGATGCCCCACGCGATCGTGGTGCGGTCGAGGTGGAAGATCGCCTGGCCCCACTCGGTGCCGGCGACCCAGCCGCCGCCGATGATGGCGGCCATGAGCAGCACGAAGCCGATGATCGAGACCTCGGTCACCTTGCCCGGGCGCAGATAGCGCAGGTACACGCCCATGAAGAGGGCGATCGGGATGGTCATCGCGACGGAGAAGACGCCCCACGGGCTCTCGCCGAGGGCGTTCACGACGACGAGCGCGAGGATCGCGACGATGATGAGCATGATGAGCAGCGAGGCGATGATCGCCGCAGTGCCGCCGATCTTGCCGAGCTCCTGCCGCG
Organism: Microbacterium sp. HSID17254; assembly: GCF_003989315.1. Taxonomy (NCBI): domain Bacteria; kingdom Bacillati; phylum Actinomycetota; class Actinomycetes; order Micrococcales; family Microbacteriaceae; genus Microbacterium; species Microbacterium sp. HSID17254. Next base: position 22,131 of record NZ_RBLT01000029.1, on the reverse strand, counting down.
CCATCTGGCCGATGGTCCGGCCGCCGCGCCGCATCGAGAAGAAGAGCACCGTGTAGTCCTGCACGGCTCCCGCGAGCACGACGCCCACGATGATCCAGATGGTGCCGGGGAGGTAGCCCATCTGCGCCGCGAGCACGGGGCCGACGAGCGGTCCGGCGCCCGCGATGGCGGCGAAGTGGTGGCCGTAGAGCACCCGGCGGTCGGTGGGGACGTAGTCCTTGCCGTCCTGCTTCACCTCGGCGGGCGTGGCGCGGCGGTCGTCGGGGCGGGTGATGTACCGCTCGATGACCTTGGAATAGAAGCGATAGCCGATCAGGTAGGTGCAGACGGCGGCGAACACGAACCAGATCGCGTTCACGGTCTCTCCGCGCACGATGGCGAGCATCACCCAGGCGACGCCGCCGAGGAGGGCGATGGCCGTCCACAGCAGGATCTTCGGCAGGGTCCAGCGGCGGCTCTTGGCCTCGTGCTCCGCGGAGAGGGCGACGGGTGGGAGGTTCGGGTCGGTCTCGATGACGGGGTCGCCGTCGACGAGCCCGGCGCCGTCGCGGCGGCGCGACGAAGGTGCGGTCATGGGGTTCTCCTCTGGGGGCGCATCATTGCGTCTCCCCACGGTAGGGAGTGCGCCCCGCCGTCATGCCCGGATCCGAGGACGCTGCGACGAGCGGCGGGGGCCATGCGACGAACGGAGGGCCGGACGATCTGCGCCCGGCACGTCTGCACGACCCGGAGACGACGGCACGGCCGCACGAGGGATTCCCTCGTGCGGCCGTGACCGGGTCGTGCAACCGTTCCCGGATCACCCGGGGGCGTCGGTCTCCGGAGGCGCGGTCGGCTCCGGAGACGGCCCCGGCGTCGGGGTCGGATCCGGCGTCGGCTCGGGAGTCGGCGACGGCTTCGGCGCGGGAGTCGGCGTCGGCGGGGCATCCGCGGGCGTCGTGACCGTCACCACGGTGCGCACGGCCGAGTCACCGTACTGGACGAGTCCGAGGTAGCGGGTTCCGGCGGTCAGACCGGTCCAGCTCAGCTCGTAGCTCGTCTGCTCCCCGCGGACCGCGGCGATCGGGTTCGGCATCGCGGTGAACGAGCCCTCCCCGTCCGGGAGCACGGAGGCGTGGGTCATGTCCCACGTCATCGGCCCGGTGGTCGCGTACACGTTCGCCACGACGAGGTAGGTGCCCGCGGTCGGTGCGGGGATCGTCACCTGCTCGTCGGCCGAGCCCGTCGCCGACTGCCAGCGCTCGTAGTAGCGCAGGTCGTCCGGGCTCACGACCCGGTAGACGGTGAGGTCGAGATCGCTGCCCTCGTCGTCGGAGGAGTCGAGGTCGAAGCGCGAGAGCGTGGCACCCTCCGGCACGTCGACGATCCAGGACACGTCCTTGTTCGCGTCGCCCGAGTTCTCGTTGCCCGAGTGCCCCTCGACCGGGTTGTCCGGGTCGCTGAGGAGCTGGAACGGCGTGAGACCCGAGACGCCCAGCGCCAGATCGCCGTCGAGGCCGGGGGTGATGTCGACGGTCGTGCTGCCGTCGACGCCGCTGCCGGTGATCTCGGCCGGGGCATCCGCCGTGACCGGGAAGACCGCGATCGGCGAGCGCACCGTGTTCTTCTTGCTCGTCCAGGTGAGCGACCCCGTGGCCCACTGCTCGACCGGCGCGGTGGTGCTGTCGAACGTGACCGTGAAGGTCTTCGTCTGCCCCGGCTTGTCGAAGGAGAGCTGGGACGGCGTGACGGTGACGTTCACGCCGGGGACGGAGGCCTTCGCCGTGAACACACCCTTCTCGGTCGAGGTGACCGAGCGGGTGACGGTCTGCGCGCTGGCCAGGGACCCGATCGAGATCGATGCCTGGTTCAGATCGCTGCCGTCGATGGGGTCGATGCCGGGGAAGTCCGACAGCCCCTTCCCGTCGAGGAACGCCGCCCAGTCCTTGAAGCCGTTCAGGTAGAGCAGACCGGGGTTCAGGAACCGCGTCGCATCGACCTGTCCGGCACCCTGCTCGAACGGGTTCGTGTTCTTCGAGCCGTCGGGGAGCACGGTGTCGGAGGCGGTCGTCATCAGGGCCGACCGGATCTCGCCCGGGGTCGCCCGCGGGTGCTCCCCGAGGTAGAGCGCACCGAGGCCCGCGATGTGCGGGGAGGCCATCGACGTCCCGGAGAGGATGCCGAAGGTCGGGTCCTCACCCGGGGCGTTGTGCGTGGCGGCGAGGATCGCCACTCCCGGAGCGGCGATGTCCGGCTTGAGGACGTCGGTGCCGTCGGCGAGGACCGGTCCGCGGCTCGAGAAGCCCGCGATCTGCGGGGTCGGCGTGGTCACACCGGTGGTGTTCTCACCGACGAGGGTGATCGGCCGATCGACGCCGCCCTGCACGTAGGCGAGCACGGCCGCACGGTGCGCCGCGTTCAGGTGCACGGTCGGCACGGCGTGGAAGTCGTTGTCGAGGGAATCCGCACCACCGGGCACGTTCACCAGGACCATGCCGATGCCCCCGGCGTCCTTCACGACCTGAGACTTCTCCGCGCGGGCGTTGCCGCCGCGGTCGCAGACCACGATGTGTCCCGAGACCTTCGCCGGGTCGAGGGTGCCCGGCAGGCACAGCTGCGCATCCACTGCACCGGGCGCCGCGGCATCCACGGCGGCGATGGAGGGTCCCGAGACGCTGTCGCCGAACGGGACGGTCACCGAGGCCCCGGCCTGCTCGAAGCCGTCGAACTGCACGGTGCCCTCCCACGTCGGGATGGTGGAGGCGGCGACCGTCGTGTACCACGGCGAGGCGTGGTCGGCGGTGACCGGATCGGGGCCGTCGTTGCCGGCGCTGGTCGCGACGAAGACACCGGCGGCTGCGGCGTTGAGGAACGCGAGGTCTTCGGGAGCCATCACGGTGCTCGCGGCGCCGCCGCCGATCGAGTAGTTGATCACGTCGACACCGTCCGCCACGGCCTGATCGATCGCGGCCACGAGGTCGCTCAGGGCGCAGATGTCATCCGTCGTCACGGTCGTGTCCGGGCCGACGTAGCAGGCCTTGTAGGCCGCGACCTTCGCCCCGGGCGCGACACCGGAGACCGTTCCGAAGTCGACACCCTCGACCTCGGCGTCCACTCCGAAGTTGCCCGCGGCGGTGCTCGCCGTGTGCGAGCCGTGACCGTCGCCGTCGCGCGGGGAGAGGTAGTCGTACTGGAAGTCGAACCCGGCCGCCTGGGCTCCCGCGAAGAAGTACTGCCCGCCGATGAGCTTCGTCGAGTAGTCGCGCTCGTCCCAGTCCTGACCATCGCGCCGCGGAACTGTCCGCCGTCGGACTTGTCGAAGTAGACGTAGGTGCCGTCGGTGTACGGGTCCGTGCCCTTGTGGCGGCTGTTCTGCTTCTTCTGCTGCTTGAGCTTCTTGCCCTCGAACGAGGGGTGCTCGGGCGCGATGCCGGTGTCGATCACGCCGACCACGACGCCCTCGCCCGCCTTCTTCACGCCTCCGGTCTGCTGCCACACCCCACCGCGGCCCTTGCGGTCGTCGCCGAGGCCGAGGTAGTCGGTCGAGGTCTGCGCGTCGGGGTGACGGATCTCGTCCGGATACACCCCGAGGACGTCCTTCGAGGCGCGGAGCTGGTCCACCTGCTCACCCGAGAGGTCGGCGCTGAAACCGTTGAGCACCACCTGGTAGGTCGTGTCCGGGGTGACCCCGACATCGTTGATGAGGCTGCTCTGCTCGGACTCGAGGTGCTTGACGTAGCGCTGCGCGTCCTGCGACTGCGTCTCGAGCTGCTCGCCCTCGTCGGGCTTCGTCGCCTTCAGGCCCTTGACGTCGCCTTCGTAGCTGGCGAGGGGATCGGCCTTCATGATCACGATGTAGTGCCCGGGGGTCCCCGCGACCGGAACGGGGTGCGTCACCTCCCCGGTCGCTGCGTGGCCTGCGGTTGCCGTCGATGCGATGAACAGCGTCGCCAGGGTGGTGGCTGCTGCGATCCGAAGGGGTGTTCGACCCATATCTCGCTCCTGATGATCCGATGATCCCGATGCCGCGTCGTCGCCGCACCGCGGCTCACGATAGCCCCGCCGTTCGGCGCCGGATCGAGAACTGAACGATGGTCGCCCCCGATCGTGCCGATCGGTCACGATGGACGGCGGCCGACTCTCCGAATGTCGCCAGTAGGCTGGAGACGTGGCCCGAACCTCCGTCCTGTCGACCAGAGTGCTGCTGATCTGCGCAGCGATCGGTGTCGCCACGGGCATCCTCGGCGGCATCGCCGGATGGGTCACTCCCCTCCTCCTGGCCAGCCCGCTGCTGTTCCTCTACGGCCTCGTGCTGGGCTCGCACGTGCTGCCGGGCATCATCGCGCAGGAGGTGCTGCGGCTGCCGTTCGTGGCGCTCATCACGCACGTGTTCGCCGCCCTCATCGCGAGCGCCTTCAACCCGGCGTGGTCGCTGCGGTTCATCGGCACCGCGCTGCTCTTCGGCCTCATTCAGGAGGGTGTCGCCGCCCTCACCCGCTATCGCTCCTGGGGCGCCTGGCGGTTCTTCGTCTCGGCGGTCGTGATCGGCGGCGTCGTGGCGGTGGCGGTGTTCTTCGCGGCGAACCTCGCGGTCATGCCGCTGTGGGCTCAGCTGCTGTACCTGGCGATCTCCGTGCTCGGCCCGGTGGCCTGGACGGCGATCGGCCTCGCCATCGGTTCGGCGCTGCGCACCGCCGGCGTCGCGCGCCGCTGATCACGCACCGGGCCCGCTGGCAGCACAGGTAAGGCTCAGCTAAGTTAGAGTCACACCCTCCGTCGAACCAGGGACGTGCCGTGCGCCCATCCGCACCCCTCCTCCGCGTGCGCGAGCTGACCCTCACCCACGCGGACGCCGTGCACCCGTCGCCCCGTGACGTGACCTTCGACATCGATCCCGGCGAGGTCGTGCTGCTGCTCGGCCCGTCCGGTTCCGGGAAGTCGACGCTCACGCTCGCCCTCAACGGCCTCATCCCGCACGCGCTCCCCGCGACGATGACCGGCGCCGTCGAGGCCGGAGGCGTCGACACGACCACCGCGCACACCGCGACGCTCAGCACGCACGTCGCCATGGTCTTCCAGGATCCGGACGCGCAGATCGTCACAGGGACGGTGTACGACGAGGTGGCCTTCGGCCCGGAGAACCTCCTGCTCCCGGTCGAGGCCGCGCGGGCCCGCGTGGAGGACGCGTTGCGGCGCGTCGGCCTGTGGGAGCGCCGTGACGACAACCCCGACCACCTCTCCGGCGGGGGGCGGCAGCGTCTCGCCATCGCCTGCGCCCTCGCGATGGGCTCTCCTCTCATCGTGCTGGACGAGCCGACCGCGAACCTCGACCCCCAGGGGATCGACGACGTGTACGCGGCGCTGACCGAGGTCGTGGCCGCCGGGGACCGGGCCATCCTCCTCGTCGAGCACAACCTCGACGCCGCGATGCGTTTCGTCACGCGCACCATCGTGCTCGACCGCGAGGGCCGGGTGGTCTTCGACGGTCCGGCGGCCGAGACCATCCGCGCGCATGCCGACGAGCTCGTGGCGATGGGGGTCTGGCTGCCCGCCGCGACGCTCGCCGCGCTCCGCCTCCGCGACCGGGGGATCGTCCTCGACCCGCTGCCGCTGACACCCGAGGCGCTGGCCGCCGCACTGCCTCCCGGCCCCGGCGCCGCGTCCTCGGTGCCGGTCGGCGACCCTCGCCCCGCCGACCGGGAGCCCATCATCCGGGCCCGCGGCCTCACGGTCACACGGCGCCGCACCGAGATCCTGCACGGGGTCGACCTCGACATCGCCGCCGGGAGCCTCACCGCGATCGTCGGGGCGAACGGGGCGGGCAAGACGACGCTGATCCAGGCTCTCGCCGGGGTCGTGCCGCCGCCGAGAGGTCGGGTCTCCGTCGACGGTATCGATCCGGGCACCGCCTCGCCTCGGGAGCTCGCGGCCCGCATCGGCTTCGTGTTCCAGAACCCGGAGCACCAGTTCATCGCCGCCACCGTGTTCGACGAGCTCGCCCACGGGCTCCGGCTGCGCCAGGTGCCGGACGACGAGGTCCGCACGCGGGTGGCGGAGATGCTGGAGCGGTTCGGGCTGACGCACAAGGCCGACGTGCATCCGTTCCTCCTCTCCGGCGGCGAGAAGCGACGGCTCTCCGTGGGCACCGCCCTCATCACCCGTCCCCCCGTCCTCGCCCTCGACGAGCCCACGTTCGGGCAGGACCGGGCCCGAGCCGCCGAGCTCCTGCACCTGCTGGAGAGCCTGCGGGCGGACGGCACGACCGTGGTCATCGTCACGCACGACCTGCAGCTCGTCGCCGAGCACGCCACCGACACGGTCGTCCTCGCCGACGGGCGGGTGCGGGCCGCCGGTCCGACGGCGGCACTGTTCGCTGATCCCGCGATCCTCCCCTCCGCCGGCCTGCGCGTCCCCGCGTTGCAGCGGGTGCTCACCGCGGCCGGGTGGGAGGTGTCGCCATGACGATGACCACGCTCGATCCGTACGCGCCGCTCACAGCCACGTCGCGGCGGCAGTTCCTCTACGGCCTCAACCCGCTGGCGAAGGTCGCCGGGTTCGCCCCCGCCATGCTGCTCCTCGTCTTCGTGCGGGACCTGGCCACCCCCGCCGCCTTCCTCGTGCTCGCCTACGCCCTCATCCTCATCGGAGCGCGGGTGACGGGGCGCCTCCTCGCGCTGCTCCTGCTCGGTCTTCCCGCGGGCATGCTCGCGATCGGCGTCGGCTTCTCGCTGTGGGTCGACGCGGCCCTGGTCGCCGACACCGCCCCCGTCGTGACGATCGGCGACTGGACCCTCTACGGCGGTGCCCTCCTCATCGGGTTCGCTACGGCGCTCCGGCTCGGATCGATCGTCGCGCTCGCGCTCGTCGGCGGCCTCACCACCAGCGGCTCCGACCTCGTGCGTGCGAGCGTGCAGCAGCTGCGCGTGCCGTACCGCATCGGGTACACGGCCCTGGCCGCCTTCCGCTTCGTGCCCCGGTTCGGGCACGAGCTCGCCGTCATCCGTGCCGCGCACCGGGTGCGCGGTTACCACGGCGGCCGCGGCCCCTTCGCACGGATCGCCCGCGGCTGGGGGTACATCGTCCCGCTGCTCGCGGGTGCCATCCGGCATGCGGAGCGCGTCGCCCTCGCGATGGACTCCCGGGCGTTCGGTGCGCATCCGACGCGGACCGAACGGCACCTCGTGCCGTTCCGCACGAGGGACACCGTCTTCACCGTGGCGATGCTCGCCGTGTCGGCCGCGATCTTCGTCGTCTTCTTCCCCTGGCAGCTCCCCTGAAAGGCGCCCGCATGGCATTCAGCAAGATGGTCAAGCCGGAGACGGCCGAGCTCCTGCACCTCACCGTGCTCCGCACCGAACGGCTCGCGCCGCACTGGGTGCGGGTGACCCTGGGCGGCGGCGAGATCGACCGCTTCCGTCCGATGGGCTACGACCAGTGGTTCCGGCTGTTCCTGCCGATCGGCGGGGAGGCCGGGCTCGAGCGGGTGCCCGCCAAGGCGAACCGGATGTTCGGGTATCTGAAGTTCCTCCGCATCCCCGACGGCGAGCGCCCCGTGATGCGCAACTACACCGTGCGCGCGTACCGCCCGGCCACTGCCGAGACCGGCGCCGAGCTCGACGTCGACTTCGTGCTGCACGGCTCGGCGGCCGACGGCACCGCCGGGCCGGCCTCCCGATGGGCGGAGACCTGCGCCCCCGGCGAGCACGTCCTCATCATCGACGAGGGCCTGACGTTCAACCCCGAGCGGGGCACCGACCGGGTCGTGCTCGTGGGCGACGAGACCGCCCTCCCCGCGATCGCGTCGATCAGCGCCTCCCTGCCGGCCGACGCCGCGGGCACGGCGATCATCGAGGTCCCGTCTGCGGAGGACGCCCTGGAGTTCGCGCATCCGTCGGGGCTCGACGTGGTGTGGATCGTGCGGCCGCACGAGATCCCGCCCGGGGTTCTCGCCCTGGACGCCCTCGGCAGGACGGCACTCCCCGACGCTCCGTTCCACGCGTACGCGGCCGGCGAGCAGTCCCTGGCCTCCGGCGTCCGCAAGCAGCTCGTCGGCGAGCGCAGCGTCGACAAGAACGCCGTCAGCTTCTGTGGCTACTGGAAGATCGGCGCCGCCTCCCCCGCCTCGAAGGCCGCCCGCGAGGCCGCCGCCGAGCCCCTCGCCTGAGGCCGGGCACAGCTTCGGAGACAGGGCACGACACGCCGGGGCGGAAGAGGCCGCCCCGGCGCGTCGTCGGGAATCTCCGAAGTTGTGCCCGCTGACCTCACTTCACACTGCCCTGCGTGAGCCCGCCGACGAGCCACTTCTGCAGGAACAGCGCCAGCAGGTAGATCGGGATCAGCCCGGAGAGGCTCGCGGCGGCCATCTGCCCGAACATCACCTCTCGACCGCCCTGCATGAGCGCGATGCCCACGGGGAGCGTCTGGGAGTCGACGCTCTGCGTGAGCAGCAGCGGGATGAGGAAGTCGTTGTACGCGAGGATGAAGACGATGATCGACACCGCCACGATGCCCGGGGCCGTGAGCGGCAGGATCACCGCCCAGAGGGTGCGCAGCGGACCGCATCCGTCGATCTGCGCCGCCTCGTCGACCTCGAACGGGATCGAGCGGAAGAACCCGTCGAGCAGCCACACCGCCACCGGCGTGAGCAGCAGACCCTCGACGATGCCCAGCCCGATCACCGAGTCCATGAGCCCCGCGGTGCGCACCAGGACGAAGAGCGGGATGATCGCCACGATCGGCGGGGCGACGTACGCCGAGACGATGAGCCCGAGGGTCTGCTTCCCGCCGGCACGCAACCGGGCCATCGCGTAGTTCGCCGGGATCGCCACGAGCAGCGACACGACCACCGCCCCGACCGCCGCACCGATCGAGTTGCGGAGGTAGGTGAGGATCGGCCAGTTCTCGAACGCGGCCACCCAGTTCTCGAACGCGAGACGAGACGGGAGGATGCGCGTGGACAGGATGTCGTCCGGGCTCTTGAACGACATGCTCACCATGTACAGCACGGGCAACAGCGCGAGGACGATCGCGACGATGATGACGACGGCCTTCACCGCCGTGACGGTGACGGACGGCCGGCCGGGCCGGGAGATGCTCGCGGTCCGACGGCGCCGCTGGCGACGGCGGGCGTCGGGAACCACCAGCGTGACGGTCGCGCTCTCGTCGACCCGATCCGTGGAGCGGAGTGTGAGCGACATGGTCAGCCCTCTCTGTGCAGCCGCTGCCGCACGGCGTTGAGCGGCAGGATGACGATGGTGACCAGCACCAGGAAGGCGATGGTCTGCGCGGCGGCGGCGCCGACGTCGAACGTCTGCAGCCCGGTCCGATAGATCTGGTAGCTGCTGACGGTGGTGTCGAAGCCCGGCCCGCCGCTGGTCATGATGAACACGAGGTCGAAGACCTTGAACGAGACGACGAGCTTGAGCAGCAGCACGGTGATGAGGCTCGGGAGCACGAGCGGGAACGTGATGCGCCAGAACGTCTGCCGCACCCCGGCACCGTCGACCTGGGAGGCCTCGTACACCTCGGTCGGCAGGGTCTGCAGCGCGGCGAACACGAGCAGCACGCAGAACGGCGTCCACTGCCAGGCGTCCACCAGGATCACGGAGATCATCGCCGCGGGGCTGGAGCCGAGGAACAGGAACGGCTCGGACCCGGGCGCGAACGACTGCCCGATGTTGTTGAGCAGTCCCCCGGTCGGGGCCAGCATGAGCTTCCAGATGACGCCCGCCATCACCGGCGGTGTCATCAGCGGCAGCAGGAGCAGCACCCGGATGACGCGGCCGCCCTTGACCGCGGCGTCCAGCGACAGGGCGACGACCAACCCTGCCACGAGCGCGATCAGGGCGGAGGGGATGGCGAAGAGCAGCGACCTGCCGAGGGACGGGAGGGTGACCCCGTCCCCCAGCAGTGCCGCGAAGTTGTCGAACCCGACCCATTCGGTGAACGGCCGGCCCAGCGACGACTCCGAGAAGGAGGCGGCGATGATGTAGCCGAGCGGGTAGATCGCGATGATGACGATCGCGATGACGGCGGGCGCGAGCAGGGCGCGTCCCGTCCACGACGCGCGTCGGGCGCGGCGCCGGGAGGTGACGGGGTGCGACATGAGCGGTCCTTTCGGGTTCGACGAGGGGATCAGTCGGCCAGGGACTGCCAGGTGTCCCAGGTGTTCTGCATCGCCTGTTCGGCGGTGAGGCCGCCCTGCAGCATCAGCGCCAGGTTGTCGCTGAGCGACTGGATCATCTCCGGCGCCTGCGGCGAGGTCGGCCAGGACTGCGCGTTGGGCAGCACCTCGGCGGCGACCGCCGAGACCTCGGGGGCGAACTCGACGTACTCCGGGCTCTCCAGCGTGGAGGTGCGGGTGGGGTCGACACCGGAGCCGGTCGTCGTGATGAGCTTCTCGTTCGTCTCCTTCGACGAGGCGAACGCGACGAACTGCTTCGCGAGGTCCTCGTCGCTCGCGTTCGGGCTGATGCCCATCGCCCATCCCGCGTTGAGCGCTCCGGAGACCTTGCCCTCGGGGCCCACCGGCAGCGGGGCGACGCCCCAGCCGTCGACGATCTTCGACTGCTCCGGGTCCTGCGCGAACACGCCCAGGTCGGTCCAGAACTCGATCATCCCGACCGACCCGGACAGGAACTGCGGCAGCGCCTGCTCGAATCCGATCTCCAGCGGACTGGGGAGGGCCGACGGCGAGGCGTCGAGCATCGACTGCGCGGCGGCCACCGCGTACTCGGTGTCGAGCTGCGGCATCTGCGGGTCGATCGGGTCGGGCGACATCGTCGCGAGCCGGTTGAAGAACGTCGACCCGATGTTGAACGCGCTCTTCGAGCCGAGCAGCGCGTTGCCGTAGACGCCGTCCGCCTTCTCGGCGTCGGTGATCTTCTTCGAGACCTCGACGTACTCGTCCCACGTGGTCGGGACCTCGACGCCGTTCCGCTCGAAGATCGCCTTGTTGTAGAAGAGCACGTGCGTGTCGCCGTCGATGGGCAGACCGTAGGTGGCGCCCTCGTACTGCGAGTACGGTCCGAAGATCGCCTCGATGAAGTCGCCGGAGTCGATGTCCTCGTCGGACTCGACCCAGTCGGTGATGTCGGCGAGCGCCCCGGCGTCGGCGAGGGCGCCGACCGACGTGTACCAGTACTGGATGACGTCGTAGTTGTTGGTGCCGGACTGCGCGTCGAGGATCGCCTTGGTCTGGATCTGGTCGTAGGGGACGACCTCGACCTCGACCTCGACGCCGGTCTCGGCCTCGAAGTCCTTCTCGAGGATGGCCCCCGCGCCCTCCTGGGGTGCGGCGATGAGGACCTTCAGGGTCTTGTCCCCTCCGTCGCCGGAGGGGCCTCCCGCGTCCCCGCCGCAGCCGGCGAGCACGAGGCCCGCCGTGGATGCCAGGGCGATGACGGGAAGGGCACGGCGCACGAGGCGCGCGGTCGGAGAGGGGCGTCGTTGCCTGCTCATGGTGGTGTCCTTTCGATGGTTCTTCTCGGGTGAGAGGGGGGGAACGTCAGGCGCCGGATCGGGGGTCCGGCGTCCAGGGGCGGTCGACCTTGTCGCCGTCCACCCAGGGGGTCTTGACGAAGACCGCACGGAAGGTCTCGTCGAAGGGGTTGCGGACGAAGTGCTCCTCGTGCGGCTCGGCGCGCAGCACGTCCCCGGCGGAGACGACACGGCACGTGTCGCGGTCCAGCCAGATCTCGGCGCGGCCCTCGATCACGACGAACGACTCCGTGTGGTGCTCGTGGAGGTGGTTCGCGAACTCGTCTCCCGGGCGGAGCACGACGACGCCGAAGGCCGCGTCCTCCGCCTGGGCGAGGTATCCCGGACCCCAGTCGCCGAACCGCAGTGCGGCGTCGGCGGTCCGCAGCACGTCGGCGCTCATGCCGGCACCGGGGCCTCGGTGGTCGCGCGGAACAGCTCGTACGCGTCGGCGGGGTCGAGGTCGTCGTGCACGACGGCGCGGACGGCGGTCATCATCGCGGCGGGGGCGGCGCTCTGGAAGATGTTGCGCCCCATGTCGACGCCGGCCGCCCCGGCTCGCACGGCGCGGGAGGCCATGGTGAGCGCGTCGAGCTCCGGCAGCTTCTTGCCGCCCGCCATGATGACCGGGACGGGGCATCCGGCCACCACATCCTCGAAGCCCTTGTCGCAGTAGTAGGTCTTGACCAGCTGCGCGCCGAGCTCGGCGATGATGCGGGTCGCGAGTCCGAGGTAGCGGGCGTCGCGCACCAGCTCCTTGCCCACCGCGGTCACGCCGAGCACGGGGATCCCGGCCGCGTACCCCTCGTCGACGAGGGTGGTGAGGTTGCGGATGCTGCGGCTCTCGTGCTCGCCGCCGACGAAGACCTGCACGGCCACGGCATCGGCGTTGAGCCGGACGGCGTCCTCCATCGCCATCGCCGTGTACTCGTCCGAGAGGTCCTTGAGGATTGAGGGTCCCCCGGAGGCGCGCAGCACGAGCCCGGCACGCGTCGCCGGCGGGAGGGAGGTGCGCAGCGCGCCTCTCGTGCCCATCAGCGCGTCCGCCTGCGCGGCGAGCGGCGCGATGTTGAGGTCGATGCGCTCGAGTCCCGACGTCGGCCCCTGGAAGTAGCCGTGGTCGAAGGCGAGCATGACCGTGCGCCCGGTCTCCGGATCGAGGATTCGGGACAGGCGGTTCTGCATGCCCCAGTCGAGGTTGGCGGCGCCACGGATGTTCTGCGTGAACCGGACGCCGGGCGTCCCGACGTGGAACTGCTTGGCGTCGGCGTTGCCGTCGAGGTCTGCCATGGAGGTCTCCTTCGTGTTGTCGTCAGCCGGCGTGGCCGACGGGCGAGAGGCGGGGGGTGGAGGGGTCGAGGGGGCCGCGGGCCGCCCCCGGCGGGGTGAAGAGCGGAGGGAGGTCGGGGCTCGAGATCGCCAGGACGTCGCGGTAGACGCGGTGCCAGCGCTCGGTGACCGCGCAGTACTGCTCGTGCTCGGCGGGATCGACCCGTTCGACCCGCTCGGCGTCGCCCATGGGCGGGAGCGTGGCGCCGACACCGGCGGCGGCGAGACGCGCGGCACCGTACGACGTGGCCTCGGGGGCGGGGGTGACGCGCGTGTCCAGGCCGGTGACGCCGGCGATGATCCGCGGCCACAGCGCTCCCGCACTCGACCCGCCGGTGAACGTCACGGTGCCGTCCGCGACCGCGCGGCCCGCGGTGAGGGCGGAGAGGATCTCCAGGTGCGCGCCGGCAACGATGGCCGCGGACTCCTCGATCGCCCGGATGAACGCCCCGCGGGACGATCCGGCGGCGTCGTTGATGTCGAATCCGACGAACGCGGGCGCGGCGTGGTGCCACGCGTCGGCCTGCATGACGTTCGCCATCGTGGCGACCACGCCGTTCGCGCCGACCGGGACCTCGGCGGCCCACTCCTCCATGATGCGGAAGGCGGAGCGGCCCTCCGCGCGTCCGAGCGCCGCCGCGTCGGGGCACATCGCGTCCCGGAACCAGCGCATGGCGAGTCCCGAGAGGAAGCCGATGCCCTCGATCATCCAGGTGCCGGGGTCGACGTGGCAGAGGGTGCGCAGACGACGATCCGGGTCGACGAGAGGCTCCGCGACGACGGCCGTCGTCTGCCAGAACGTCCCGGCGACGATCGTCGGAGTCCCCTCTCGCGCCGCGATGCCGTGGAGGGCGAGCTGCGTGTCCGCCCCGCCGGCGACGACCGGGGTGCCGACGGGCAGCCCCGTCGCGGCCGCCGCCGCGGGCGTCACAGCGCCGACGACCTCGCCGGCCGCGACGACCGGGGGCAGGATGCGCCGGTCGATGCCGACGAGATCCGCGAGGTCGGCGGACCATCCCCGCGCGCGGAGGTCGAAGAGGGCGGAGCTCGACCCGCAGGTCGGCTCGGTGACGAAGACGCCGGTGAGCCGGGTGGTGACCCAGTCGCTCAGCATGCCGAGGTGGCGCGCACGGGAGAGGACCTCCGGCTGGTGGCGCGCGATCCAGCGCAGCCGAGCCGGTGCGGTGATCGACACCCAGTCCCCGGCGGTGCGGTAGATCTCGTCCGCGACGCCCTCCGCCACGAGCTCGTCCGCCGCGGCGCGGGCCCGACCATCCGTGTTCGGGCAGGCCCAGATCTCCGTGCCGGCCTCGTCGAACAGCACGAAGCCCTCGCGCATGCTGGAGGCAGCGACGGCGGCGACGCGGCGGCCGTCCAGCCGCGCGACGACCTCGGCGACCGCGCCGGCGATGGCCTCCCAGCCGTTCGCGGTGTCGAAGGCCGTGCCACCGGGGTGGCCCGGGATCGCGCGGTGGGTCCACTCCCGGGCGGCGTGGGTCACGAGCCGACCCTCGATGTCGAAGGCGAGGGCGCGTGCGGAGCCGGTCCCGGCGTCGATCGCCAGGAAGACGTCGGTCAGCGCTCCCATCGCAGATCACCTCCTGCCAGGAACCGCTCGACTTCCGCGGCGAGCATGTCCGCACCGCGGGCGAGCGTCTCGTGTGTCGCTCCGGCGAGGTGGGGGGTGAGGACCAGGTTCGGCTCCGCGACGAGCTCGCGCCACGGCCCGTCGGGCTCGTTGACGTCGAGGGCGACGCCGGCGAGCTGTCCGGAACGCAGCCCGTCCAGCAGTGCGTGCTCGTCGACGAGCGACTCGCGGGCGGTGTTGATGAGGAACGCGCCGCGCGGCATCCGCTCGATCTGCGCCCGGCCGATCAGGTGCCGGTTCTCGGCGGTCGCCCTGGCGTGCACGCTGACCACGTCGCTAGCGGAGAGCAGCGCGTCGAGGTCGCCCACGATCGTCGCATCGGTCACCGTCTCGGGATCGACGAAGGGGTCGTACGCCGTGATGACGGCCCCGAGGGCGCGAGCTCGCGCCGCGACCAGCCGGGCGACGTTGCCGTAGCCGACGAGCCCGAGGCGCAGCCCCTTGACCTCGCGTCCGAACCACCGGGCGCCCTCGAACGTCGACTCGGCGAGCGCACGCCCGTCCGCCACCCGGTCGTCCACGTCCCGAAGGGAGGCCGGCACGTTGCGCACCAGAGAGATGAGGAAGCCGATGGTGAGATCCGCGACGGCGTCGGCGTTCTTGCCCGGCGTGGTCGTCACGCGGACGCCGGCTCCGCGGGCCGCGTCGAGGTCGACGTTCACGGGGCCGCCCCGTGCGCAGCCGAGGAGGCGGAGGCCGGGCAGGGCCGCGATGACCTCGGCGGTGACGGGGGCGGCGTGGAAGGCGACGACGTCATACCCCGCGGCGAGCCGGGCGACCTCGGCCGGATCGCCCTCGAACTCGCGGATCGCGGCGGTGTCCCAGGTGGGCTCCGCGATCGTCATCGTGACCGCGTCGGTCTCGATCCCCCGCTCCCGGAAGGCGCGGGTGAAGACCTCGGCGGTCATGTAGCTGTCGCCGATGACGAGGATGCGGTGGTCGGTCATGCAGGGCTCCCGGAGGATCGAGGGACGGGGAAGGGGTCAGCGGAGCGCGGCCGGGTATCGGCCGGAAGCGGTCTCGTTCGAGATGCCCGCCGCGTCGAAGCCGGTGTCGACGCTCACGCGCAGACGGTCCGTCCGCACGGAGGCGCGGGAGATGTCGATGGGCTGCCCGCTCTGGTCGTAGGCGACGGCCTCGACCACGACGATCGGATGCCCCGGCTCGACCTCGAGCAGTCCCGCGAGCATGCGGTCGGCCGAGACGGCCTCGATCGTGCGGTGCATGCGCGCGATCCGCACACCGGTGACGCGGGAGATCGCGGCGTAGAGGCTGGCCCGGGGGTCGCGGAGGTCGGGAAGGACGCCGACGAAGCGCGTCGGCAGGTAGTTGATCACGTGGACGGCGGTGCGGGCGCCGACGGCGCGCACGCGCTCCAGGACGAAGCCCATGCCGTCGGGCGAGTCGCGACCGACCACCGCGGCGGCCCAGGACGGCAGCGGCTCGATCCCTCCGCGGAGGATCTCCGAACTGAGGGCGCTGCGTCCATCCTCGCTGTACTCGCCGAGCAGGCTCGGCGCGGAGGGCAGCGTCCAGGCGGACGGCCCCTGGGCACGCTCGACGAACGCGCCCTTGCCCTGCTGCCGCGAGATGATCCCGGCGCTCTCGAGACGGGACAGCGCATCGCGGACCGAGGTCCGGGAGGCCGCGAAGTGCGCGCGCAGCTCGCTCTCGCTCGGCAGGCGGTCCCCGGGCGCCCAGGCGCCCTGGGCGATCTGCCCCTCGACGGCGCGCATGATCTGGAACCAGATCGGAGCCGTCGACGTACGGTCGAGCTGCGGCAGGGTGAGCGTGGACATTCCGGCCTCTTCGGTGAGCGGGTGCGAGGACATCGGCGTCCTCGAGCCGGACGTTGCCTGTCCGGACATGTATCGATCATGGACCAGCACATGTATCCCCTGAAGAGACAAGTCAGAAGAAAGTCGGCCCCCTGGTCGGACCCGGAATTATCCCCTCGTCATCAGGCTTTTCTGCGCAGAACGACAACCCAGGGACCGGCACGCCGCACGGCCGACTGTCCCCGCCGGCGCCACTCGTCGATACAAGTGGGGCCGCACCCCTCTGCCTCCAGACGGAAAACGCACCCTCGGGATGTCCCGAGGGTGCGTTTCTCCTGCGGCCCGCCGCGCGGGCCCTGCGTCAGCGCTTGCCGGCGATCTGACGCCCGACGATCTCGCGCATGATCTCGTTCGTGCCGCCGTAGATGCGGTGCACGCGGGCGTCGAGGAAGGCGCGGGCGATGGGGTACTCCGTGATGTAGCCGTAGCCGCCGTGGAGCTGCACGCCGGCGTCGAGCACCTCCCACTCCCGCTCGGTCGCCCAGAACTTGACCTTCGCGGCCTCTTCGGCCGAGAGCCTGCCGTCCTTGTAGGCCAGCAGTGCACGGTCGATGAAGGCCCACAGCGCGTCGACCGTGGCGGACATGTCGGCGATGGTGAAGCGGCTGTTCTGGAAGTCGATGATGCGCTCCCCGAACGCCTCGCGGTCCTTCGTGTAGGCGACGGTCCAGTCGAGCGCGGCCTGTGCGGCGGCGGCTCCGGCCACGCCGATCGAGAGGCGCTCGAGCGGGAGGTTCATCATGAGCTGGATGAAGCCCTTGCCCTCGACACCGCCGATGAGGTTCTCCTCGGGCACGAACACGTCGCTGAACGACAGCTCGGCGGTGTCGTGACCGTGGAAGCCCATCTTCGAGAGCTTCTTGCCGTTGTCGAACCCTTCCATGCCCTTCTCGATGAGGACGAGGCTGAACGCGTCGGGCCGGTTGCCCTCGCCCGTCTTGACGAAGGTCACGACGAGGTCGGCGGTCGCGCCCGACGAGATGAACGTCTTGGCGCCGTTGACGAGGTAGCCGCCGTCGACCTTCTTCGCCGTGGTCTTGATGCCGCGGAGGTCGGAGCCGGCACCGGGCTCGGTCATGGCGAGCGCGCCGACGACCTCTCCGGTGGCCATGCGGGGCAGCCACTTCTCCTTCTGCTCCTGCGTGCCCATGTGCACGAGGTACGGCACGGCCAGGTCGTCCTGGATGCCGAAGGCCCCGGCGAGCGAGCCCGCCCCGGCCGCGATGACCTCTTCGTTCACGATCGCGCGGAAGCGGTAGTCCTGCAGCATCCCGGCGCCGCCGAACTCCTCGGGCACGGAGAGCCCGATGATGCCGGCCTCACCCGCGGCGCGCATCGTGGCGCGGTCCACCTCGCCGGCGGCGTCCCACTTCTCGATCGCCTCGTGCGTGACGTGGCGCTTGACGAAATCCTTGACGAGGTCGCGGAATGCCTCGTGATCCTCTTCGTAGATGTCGCGTTCCATGCCGTCCTCCCGAACGTGTCGTGCGTCGTTGCTCCGGCGAGTCTACGGCGGGAACACGGGGCAGGACAGGCGATTGTGAGAATGCATCCCATCCCGAGTGGGACTGGGTACCGCGTTTGTGGAAAGCCTCAGAGCACGCCGAGCGCCACCGCGGACCCGTCCGTTCAGTGCTCGTAGTCGGGAGCGGCGGGCAGGCCGAAGAACTCCTCGAGGGTGTGGAAGCCGCCCTCGTGATACGCCGCCGCGAGCTCCGTGCCGACGTAACGCAGGTGCCAGGGCTCCGGCGCATACCCGGTGACCGGGGTGCCGACCTGCTCGTAGCGCACGATGAACCCGTACTCCCAGGCGTGCGCGGCCACCCACTCGCTCTGCCGCGTCGCCCCGAAGCCGTCGAGACCGCCGCACCCGGCATCGCAGGCCACGACGTCGAGGGCGAGACCGGTCTGATGCTCGCTGTGCCCTGGGCGCGCCGAGCCGGCGTCCGCGTCGGCCTGCCCCTGGTCCCGCACGTGGGCGCCGTAGGTCGCGACCTGCAGCCCGTAAGACCGGTAGCCGTTGTTCGCGCCGATGCGGCCGACGCCCGCAGCCGCGGCGGCCTCCGCCATGCGCCCGACCGCGTCGGCAACCTCCGCGCGCACGCGGCCCGACGGCGTCGTCATCTGCAGGGGCACCTGGCCCAGTTCCGCGGGCTCGTAGGCGGCCGGATCGAGCGGACGCCCCTTGTTCACCACCACCCAGATCCGGGCGGGATCGCTGAGCGAGACGCAGGGTGCGTTCCCCGCGACCACCGCCTCACGGAAGCGCGCTCCGCCGCCGAACCCCGCGATGGTGGCGGCGTCATCCCCCGCCGCGATCGCCTCCTGCACCCCGGGGTCGGCACAGGGGTCCGCCGCGGGCGTCGCCGCGTTCTCCACGGTCGGCACCTGCATCACCGCGACCGGCCGCGGCATGTCCTCCGAGGCGACAGGGGTCGCGGCCGCCCCGGTGAGGGACAGCAGCACGCCCACCGCGGTCACCGCCAGCCCGACCGGGAGGGCGGGGCCGAAGATCGGGGAGCGCGGCGCCGCATGCTGCGCGTACGGCGAGGAGGGCATGGCCCCATTCTTCCATTCGAACATTGATGCCATACTCGCTTGACTTTGATTCGATTCTTTGTTCGACTAGGACGATGCGGTGGCAGGGACAAAAGCTCGCGGACAGCGACGAGGCGGCGCTGCCCGGTCTCGAGAACCGGTCCAGCGTCCTCCGCACGGTGACGACGCCGGAGTTCGCCGGGATGACGTTCCACGAGGTGCTGTCGAAGTCCGCTCTCAACCACGTCCCCGGGGCGTCGCGCATGCCCTTCGCCTGGACGATCAACCCCTACCGCGGCTGCTCCCATGCCTGCACGTACTGCTTCGCACGAGGCACGCACGAGTACCTCGACCTCGACGGCGGTGCCGACTTCGACACCCAGATCGTCGTCAAGGTCAACGTCGTCGAGGTGCTCGAACGGGAGCTGCGCCGCGGGAGCTGGCAGCACGAGACGGTCGCCCTCGGCACGAACACCGACCCGTACCAGCGGGCCGAGGGGCGCTACGCCCTCATGCCCGGCATCATCGAGGCGCTCGCGGCGTCGGGCACCCCGATGTCGATCCTCACGAAGGGCACGCTGATCCGCCGCGACATCCCGCTGCTGAAGAAGGCGGCGCAGCGCGTGCCGGTCGACGTGCAGATGTCGATCGCGATGTACGACGACGCGCTGCAGAAAGCGATCGAGCCCGGCGCTCCGACCACGCAGGCCCGCCTCGACACGGTGCGCGCCCTCGCCGACGCCGGGTTCCCGGTCACGGTGTTCCTCATGCCGATCATGCCGCACCTCACCGACTCCCTCGCCGCGATCGACGACGCCCTGCGCCGCATCAAGGCCGCCGGAGCGCGGAGCGTGATCTACGGAGCCCTGCACCTGCGTCCGGGCGTCAAGCCGTGGTTCTTCCAGTGGCTCGGCGAGAACCGTCCCGACCTCGTGTCGTCGTACCGGGGGCTCTATCCCGGAGCGTCCGTCGAGGCGCCGAAGCCGTATCGGCAGTGGCTCGCCAAGCGCGCCCGTCCCCTCATCCGGACGCACGGACTCGACGGCCGGCACGAAGACGACTATCCGCGGCGCGGGTTCCGCCCGGGCCAAGGCCACGTGCAGACGGAGACCCCGGCGGCCGGGCCGGTGATGTTCACCCCGAGCGGCCGCGCTGCCGCGTCCCCTCCTCCCCAGCCGATGCTGTTCTGAGTCGGTCACGGAAGGGGTGCTGCGCCACGTAGGCTCGAGGATCATGGCGATCGGTTCGACAGTCCACACGTTCGAGATGCAGCTGGCCGACACCGATCGCGGGGTCTACGAGGACGTCTCGCTCCGCGTCGCCCGGCATCCCTCCGAGACCGACGCGTACATGCTCACCCGGGTGCTCGCGTATGGACTCGAGTTCGCGGAGGGCATCGCGTTCGGCGGCAGCGTCTCCGACACGGACGAGCCCGCCGTGCTCGTGCGCGACCTCACGGGGCGGGTCACCGTCTGGATCGAGGTGGGCGCTCCCGATGCCGCACGGCTGCATCATGCCACCCGCCTCGCGGACCGGACGGTGGTCTACACGCACCGCGATCCCGCCAAGGTCATGGCGCCGTGGGCCGACAAGCGCATCCACCGGGCCGAGGACATCCGGGTCTACAGCTTCGATCCCGGCTTCGTCGACACCGCCACGCCCCACCTCGCCCGCCGCAACACCCTGACCCTCACGGTCACCGAGGGCGTCCTCTACCTCGACCTCAACGGTACGTCCCTGATGACGTCCCTCCACGAGCACACCCTCCCCTGACCCGGCCGGTGCGGAGTGCGAAAAGGCCCCGGAGACCGAAGTCTCCGGGGCCTTTCTGATCCCGAACGGGTCAGGAGGTGAGCTCGGCGGCGGACGGCACGCGCCCGGCGATCTCCTCGATCACGTCGTCGTCCAGGCGGGCCTGCTCGAACGGGGCCTCGATCTCGGCGCGACCGAGCAGCTCGGTCATCCGGCGCTGGCGCTGCCGAGTGATGAGCGTGACGACCCGGCCCGAGCGCCCCGCGCGACCCGTGCGACCGGAGCGGTGCAGGTACGTCTTGTACTCGTCCGGCGCGTCGGCCTGGACCACGAGGTCGATGTCGTCGACGTGGATGCCGCGCGCGGCGACGTCGGTCGCGACGAGCACGTTCACCCGACCCGAGGTCAGCTTCTCCAGGTTCCGCGTGCGCTTGGCCTGGTTGAGATCGCCGTGCAGCGACACCGCGGGGATCCCCGCGTCGTCGAACTGGTCAGCCAGCATCTCGGCGTAGGCGCGAGTACGGGCGAAGACGAGCGTCTTGCCCTCGCGGTCGACGAGCGACGTGAGGATGTCCGCCTTGTCGCGGTGCTCGATGACGAGCACCCGGTGCTCGATGGTGCTGGAGCCCTGGTCCTCGCCGGCGACCTCGAACACGGCGGGGTCGACGAGGAACTCGTCCACCAGCGCCGCGACCTCGCGGTCGAGCGTCGCGGAGAACAGGAGCTTCTGGCTGCCCTCGGCCGTGCGGCGGAGGATGCGCTGCACGGGCTCGACGAATCCGAGCTCGCACATGTGGTCGGCCTCGTCGAGCACCGCGATCCGGCAGTCCGACAGGTCGAGCTTGCCCTGGTTCATCAGGTCCTCGATACGGCCGGGGGTGCCGATGACGATGTCGACGCCCTTCTTCAGCGCGCCCACCTGGCGACCCTGGGGCACACCGCCGTAGATCTGCGTCGTGAAGAGGCCGACGCTGCGGGCGATCGGCTGGATGGTCCGGTCGATCTGCAGCGCGAGTTCGCGCGTCGGGGCGAGGATGATCGCGCGCGGCGCCCGGCCGAACTCGCGACGCTTGCCCGCCTGCGACTGCAGCACCCGCTCGACGAGCGGTGCCCCGAAGGCGATGGTCTTGCCGGAGCCCGTGCGTCCGCGGGCGAGCACGTCGCGCCCCTCGAGGACGGCGGGAATGCTCGCCGCCTGGATCGGGAACGGCGTCGCGGCGCCCATGTTGTTCAGGGTCTCGGTGATGTTGGAGCCCAGGCCGAGGTCGGCGAACGTGACGCCCTCGACCTCGACGGCCTGCACGGCCTGTGCCTCGAGGCGCTCGTGGACGACGTCGTCGGCCTGCTCGAAGGCCGCCTTCGGCTTCGCGTTCCAGTCGCTCCGGGTCGGACGCTCGTCGCGACGAGGGCGCTCGTCCCGACGCGGCCGCTCGGTGCGGTAGGCCCCTCCGGTCGACGGCCGCTCGCGCCCGCCCTCGAAGGAGCGCTGCGTGCGGTCGCGGTCGAACGCGCGGCGCGCACGGGCGGCGTCGTACGAACGCTCGGTCCCCTGCTCACCGCCGCGGGTGC
>NZ_RBLT01000028.1:0-233 GCF_003989315.1 Microbacterium sp. HSID17254 | reverse complement strand
GGGGTTGAGTGACGAGGGGGAGGATGAGATGGGATGGTGTAACAGATCGTCGGAAAGTAGAGAAGAGGGGGTAGAGTGGAAGGGAAGCAAGGTGAGAAGTAGATGTAGGTGGGTGTAAGAACAGATGTGAAGTATGGAACGTAAGTACCATGAAGTGCTGAGCGGGAAGTAACATGTGAAGATGAAAGGCAAGCACGCGCAGGTGATGAAGATGATTATTTTTTTTTTTTTGA